>DATIOP010000389.1:0-18976 GCA_035472975.1 Gemmatimonadales bacterium | reverse complement strand
ATCTCACGCTTCGTGTGGAACGGCCACGACGCGGATCGTGCCCTCAGACAAGGCCTCGGCCTCGAGGTGTTCGAAGATTCCCGCGACAAGACGCGACCGCTGACCGGAATCGGCGGCCTCCCAGGCGGACACCAGGTCCAGGAGCTGTGATTCGCACCACTCCAGGTCGACGCTCTCGGGCTTCGCCGCTGCCTCCGCCAACCGGCGCTTCTGCTCGGTGATTTCGTCCCGTCGAGCGCAGAAGGTCGCCCAGTCGTACTCGCCGTACTCAAAGAGCCGCGTGGCCCGCTCCAGCTGTTCGTCGAGGCGCCTTGCAGCAGTTGCTGCGGTCTGGCGCGGAGCTGCGACTCGTCCCGCGCTGCGAAGGCGCCTGCGAAGAGCCGCGTGCATCTCCTGGGTGGGAGCGCATCGCGAGAGTTCGTGATGGATTGCCTCCTCCAGAATCTCGCTCCTGAACATCCGGGCATCGCACTTTGGACTAGAAGGCAACAGCACCGACCTGGGCGGCCGGCGCAGTCCGGACGCGCTCCATGAGTGCGAGGTAGCCAGGCCGCTTAGACGTCTCCTTCCCCTCCATCGAATGGCGGTGACCCGGGTTTGAAGGCCTCGCTCTCCCGCGTCCACTCGTCCTGCCGGCTCACGCTGCCAGTGTGTAGCTGAATCGTGGCCCCTTCGGGATTGCCTTCGAATGATCGTTTTCTGGCGGGATCATTTGGGATCATTCACGCGACCGACTCGTCTTCAAGTGGCCGTCGCCGACGCTGCTCGAGCATGATCTCCGCAACGACTGCGATCACCTGCACGATCTGTGGCGCCAGCTCCGAGGCATCGACTTTCACTTTCGACCGGACCGGACGTCTACGAGAGCTCTTGAGCTTCACCCCTCCTGAGCTCCGCCGGGTCGGCGCTCCCACCACGAAGGCTTGCCGAGGCAGTCCGACATGACCGCTTCGTTGGCGTGGATCGGTTCCATCTGGTTGAGGCGTATTCGCTCTTGCACGTTGGTTATCCCGTAAGGCGGCGCGTTTTCGGAACGGATGTCGACGGAACCCCAGATCGCGCCCAATGGACCCCACCAACGCAGGCGATAGGCGGTCGTGGTCCAGAAGCTGCAGCAGTTATCGCTGTGGTAGTGGGGGCGGCGCTGCCAGATTGTGTAGTGGACGCTGTCCTCCCGATCGTCAGAGGGCACTACGAAGAGGACGTGTCGCTGCTTTGCCGTACTGAAGTGCTTGTAGTAGCCGACGTAGGCGTTGAGCTTCTGGCGAAGGCGAGCCAGTGACTCGGTGGCGCGGTCCCACTCCAGATCGAAGAGGATTCGACCACCCGACGTGAGGTAGACACCGCTTCCGTCCGGCGCTGGAACGGGCCATTTGAACTCCCGCGCCATTTCGCCGCGGTCGGCCCGCACGTGCTCCTCGCTGTGCCAGTGGAGCAAGCCCTCTGCCCGCCGGTGCCGGCTCTGTACCACCAGAGCGACGAAGAACTGGTTGGCTTCCAGGTCGTGCACGGCGTGCCAGCAGTGGTCCCGGACTGCGTGGCTGCGCTCGACATAGGCCCGCTGATCGTCGGCGTGCCAGTCGGCCAGCACCCTGGCCCCCCGCGCCGAGGTCAGGAGCAGGGAGTGACGACGTTTGACGCCTGGGGTCTCGATGACTTTCCAGGAGTAGATGAGGCCGAGCTCTTTGAGGTACTGAAGACGCATCTGGCAGGAGCGAAGGCTGGGGAAGAAGAGTTCCTTGACCTGAAGGGTGTTCAGATAGCGGTAGTCGTACAGGCACTGCAGGATCACGAGGTCGCGTTGGGTGAGCGTTCGATGCAGTCGAGTGAGTTCTGATTGCGATGGACGAGCGTCGGCGTTGGGAGGAAGGTCTCGAAGGATGATTGGATGAGTTAGGAGGAGAGACAGTCCTGCCTTGTTGGGAGGCTGCTTTCGAGTTCGGACAGTCGTGACACCGCCCTTCGCTTCCTGAAGCGCAGGCCGCCGCGAACCCCTAACAGCGAAGGTCGGAGCGACCGTGAGCTCATCGTCGCCGGCTGGCTCAACATCAATCCCGTCCGGATCCGCCGGCGTCACGAACACAGCTGCTCAATGGCAGCCGTGCCCGCATGCAGAGGGGGCCAGAGTCCGCCGCCAGCCAGGACTGATGACTGCCACCACGGTCTCGTCGTTGCAGTGCTCATATCCAATAGATCTCCAATGAGCTGGTCAAAATTGGTCGGTCAGTTCCACCTTCCGTCCGCCGTTTGTCCACCTTCGGTATTCGGCGAGACGCCGTCGGGCAGGGTTTGGCAGGAGCTCGAAGCGCTGGACGGGCCCGGCGCGCAAAGCTTCATGACACACAATCCACATCGAGGGGCCCGAAATTGGTCGGTGGCTTCCGCCTTCCGTCCGACGTTTGTGCGCCTTCCGTGCGCCGTTCCACCTTCAGTCCGTCGCCGTTCCACCTTCCGACCGTCGCCGTTCCACCTTCCGGTGCCCCTTTCAGCTTCAGCGACCCGTCTCGGCGCTGCGAGCGCCCGCTTGCCTAATGGGCCAGGCAGTTAGGACATGGAACGCGCCCTAGGTTGCGGTGTACGTTGCATCTCCGCGCCGCGGCCCGCAAGCGCGCTTGAAGTCATCGATGGGGTCCGAGTCTGGCCCCCGAACGGAAGCCACCTTTGCCCGGCACCGCCCCAAGCTGCGTCCGATCCGCGTAAGGCCAGACTCGAATACTTGGCCAGTTCTTGGGTAACTGCGCAGCGATCCGGCGGTGGACCTGTTAGACGCGATGAATACGGGGCACGGCGTGGATGCCTGGGCAGTTCGTGGCGCGAGCCGTCTAACGCCACGTGTCGGTAGTTGTGCGACGTAATTTCCGAACCCCACAGGATCGTTAACGCAACTCGGCTAGCCGGATCGTGAGTTCACTTCTGGCTCAGGCGAACCATCGCGCGATTGACCTTCGGCAGCCTGAAGTCGAGGCGCACCCAGCTGTCACCGGCGTCGTGGGTCTCCCACACCTCGCCATCTGAAAGCCCAGCCACAAGGCGTCCCGGTTCCGGCCCTGCGATCAGTGCGTAGGGCATCGCGAGCATGAGAGACGGCAGGCCGCCCGAAAGCCTCTCCCACGGACCGCCGTCTCGGCAGCGGTGTATCGCGGCGTCGGCATTGTTCGAATGCGCTCGCACGCCGGGCGCCGATGCGAGATACCACAAGCTGGGATCGACTCTGTCGGCTGCAACCGCCCAGCCGTACTTCCGCTTCAGGCCAGTGGGCCGACTCCACGTGACGCCGCCGTCGTCGCTGACCGCACCGCCGCGGTCGCCGCCCTCGAAGAACCGGCCCCCGGTCGCGTCTAGACTGTGGCAATCTCGCAGGGCCCCGGGACGGTGCCCTTGCCACGTCCGACCCCCGTCGGCGCTGCGGACCACAGCGCCGTATTCGATCCCGGCGATGACGACGTCGGGATCGGCTGTGGAGACGGCGATCCCCTGCACGTATGGCGTGAAGGGTCGCTCGGACGGTGAGAACCAGAAGAACCGCCGCACGCGCTGGAACCCGACGAGCTCGTCCCAGTGGCCGCCGCGGTCAGCGGAAACAAACAGATGGGGCGGTTTGGTGCCGGCGTAGACATGGCCTGGCCGCGCCGGATGCACCGCCAGCGACTTGACGACCAGTCCGTCCAGGCCGGCCGGCTGGAACGTGAGGCCGGCATTGTCGGACCGGAGCACACCGCCGCCCTGGGTACCCGCAAACACTGTGCCCGGTTCGTGAGGGTCGGCGGCGAGGCACCGAATGTCCGCGTTCGGTGCAACGACCTCCACGTTCCATTCGCCTCCCGGTGGTCTCTCTGCGCGCGCGAGGCCAGGCGCCAGTGTCGACAGGTAGACGGTCATCGAAGCAGCAGGCGTCGCCCAGCCTCCACCAGCCATCTCTCATACCGGCTGGGCGTCCAGCCCCGCTCGTAGACGAGCTGCCGGAATGTCTCTGGACCACCGATCGTGTACAGGACATCGCTTGCGGTTCGAGTGTCGACGCCATCGCGCAGAGCTTTTCGTGCGTGGAGTGATCGCGCAACTGCTCCGACTGCGGCCAGGTGACGGTCCTGCCAGGTCCGCCATACCTTTGAGAGCGCGGGGTCCGTGCGCGCCCCGGTTCGCAGGACGTCGGCCAGCATCTCGCTCCGCTGATGCAGCCGGCGCAAGAGCCCGGCGCCCACCTCGAGCATGCGGACGGGCTCGGTTTCCGCGAGTGCATGGCCGACGCTGAGGTCGGCTGAGCTGGCGACGAGGTCCGCCAGGCTGCGGACCAGTGCCGGCTTGGTGCCGAAGTAAAGGTAGACAGTGGGGAGGGAAACACCGGCCGAATCGGCTACCGCCTGCATGGTGGCCGCGCCGTAGCCGCGCTCCCTGAACACCTCTTCCGCGGCCTTGAGGATCGCCAGCTGGGTCCGGTTGCGCTGGTCCTGGCGCTCCGGTGAGCTGTATCGCCTACTAATCCGGCGCGCGTTGGCCATTGGCTATATGATACCCCTACTTCCCTATATGCTACCTATAGCAAATTCAGGGGTAGGAGGCAGTGCATGTCCGAAACGATCCACAACCCGATCACTGGTGCCTCGCTTACGTTTCTCGAGTTGAATGAGGAGCTCGTCCGATTCCACGGGACTGGCATACGGGGCGATCGAGGTCCCGTTCTGCACGTCCATCCTTTCCAGGAGGAGCGATTCCTGGTCACTCGCGGAAGCGTGGCGTTCGTGATGGGCAAGCAGGAGGTTGTCTGCGGTCCAGGTGAGGGCGTGGCGGTTCCGGCCGGCGTCGCACACACCTTTCACAATGCCGGCGACGGCGACTTCGGCATGTTCGGCGAGTACCGGCCCGGCCTGCCCAAGCAGTCGTACAGGTTCCACGACGTGTATTACGCGCTGGCCCGCGCCGGCATGGCCAACGCGAAGGGCATGCCCTCCATCTGGCAGATGGCTGTGGAGATGCCGCTGGTGTCTGACCACGTCCGCGTGGCCTCCCCTGCATGGCCGATCCAGCGAGCTGTCCTCGCGTTGCTCCGGCCGCTGGCCCGGATCATGGGCTACCGGCCCTTCGAATCCGCAAGCGTTGAAACGATCACCGCGACCCTGGCCGTTCCCGACGCCTCATGAAGCTGTTGGTCGTCGTCGCGGCTGGGCTGGCGTGGGCCGGGCTCTGGTTGCATGAGCTCTACCGTGTTCCGCGCCTACTCGGCTTCACCCCGGACGGGGACCTGTTCATGCTCCCCATCTGTGGGGCGCTCGTGTTTTGGTGGTTGAGAGACGATGGGCGGCACCGAGCTCCATCGATTGCGCTGACCGTCTATGCGGCATTCAATCTCGTTGGCGCGGTCATCACAGTCCTGCCCATGGGTGTCCTGCCGTTTGTGCCCGAACAGACCCTGGCGCACTATTTCGCTCACTCCGTGTACGCGGCCTGCCAGCTTCCACTCCTCGCGGTCTCGACAAATGGACTACGGAATCCGAACCGTCGCGGCGGAGGCCCCGACTCTCGGCCAGGCCTATACCCAATCGACAACCAAGCAGGGCGCGTTTAGCAGTACGGAGTTGCCCCGCTCTCGTGGACGGGTCATCGATTGGGGATCGAAGCTCCTGCGCTCACTTCTCCGGTCTGGTTCGCGCGGCTCGCCACTGGCGGTCGAATTTCTCGTGGCGAAATCTGCCCCAGGGGCACTGCGAATGCCCGTGAAGGCAGCGTCAGCAGCCCTATTTGAGTTTGGGTTCCGTACACCTTAGCGAAATACGGGGCACCCTGGAGACGGTTGGTTCGAGTCGGCGGGGCACCAGTGCGGTCGGAGAACGACGCATGCCTATCCGAATCGTCTCAGAGCGGAAAGCACGCCTTCCAGGCTCGGCGGCTTGATACCAATTCGGCCTCCGAGTAGCCGGATTTATCCCCAGAACTCGTTCTCCAGGATGATTCGGGACGAGATGCCACCAGAGTAATTTGGTCTCGGCAAATGCTGGACCGGCCGGTCTCCTGGTTTCGCTCACTCAACCCGACCGTACTGGACGGGCTGCTTGCCTTGGTGCTGTTGGTGAGCGAAGTCTACCGCCAGAACCAGTTCGCAGCGCCTGAACCCGAGCAGCTGGCCACGCTGCTCTTGACATTCGCGCCTCTGACTTTGCGGCGGCGCTGGCCGATCGCCGTCACCTGGCTGATCGGTGGTGCTTTGCTGGCGAATCTAGTCCTCGGCTTCGAGAATTCTTTCTTCGACAACTTCGCGATCGTCGTCGCCTTCTACACGGTGGTTGCCAACTCGGCGAGCAACCTTCGCCTGACCCTCACCATCGGTTTCGCGCTGGTGGGCATCAACGCCGGCATTGCGCTGGGCTGGTACAACCAGCGCTCGGTTAACCTTGCCGACCTGCCCTACAACTGGCTCCTGTTCGCACTGCCGATGGTGCTCGGTTACAGCGCGCGAACCCGGCGCGCCTACACAGAGCAACTGGTGGAGCGCAACGCTCTGCTGGCGCGACAGGTGGCGTCCGAAGAGCGGACGCGGATCGCGCGCGAGTTGCACGACGTGATCGCTCACAGCGTGAGCGTGATGGTCCTCCAGGCAACCGCCGGCGCCCGAGTGGCCGCCCGCGATCCCTCGCAAGCGCTGCAGTCCTTCGAGGTTATCCAGCAGACCGGCCGCGATGCGCTTTCCGAGCTTCGCCGCGCGCTGGGCGTTCTGCGCGGAGCCGGGGAGAGCATCGAGCTGCTTCCCCAACCCGGCTTGGACCAGCTTGAAACTTTGGCGGAGCAGGTTCGCCAGGCGGGGGTAAAGGTGGAAATCCGAATCTCGGGCGAGCCGCGGCCTCTGCCCGCCGGTGTAGAGCTATCTGCCTACCGGATCGTTCAGGAGTCGCTCACCAATGTTCTGAAGCACGGAGGTGCCACTCACGCGGTAGTGGAAGTTGCCTACGATGCTGCCGAACTCCTCCTCGAGATCTGTGATGACGGCGATGTCCAGCCCGATGCGCCAGCTACTGCCGGCCACGGCCTGGCGGGTATGCGCGAGCGGGTCTCGATGCTGGGCGGCGACTTCCAGAGCGGCTCGGTCGCCGGTGGCTACCATGTGCGGGCGACACTTCCAACAGGTCCGCAGACGGTGTGATCCGCGTCCTTCTCGCAGACGACCAACCGTTGGTCCGTGCCGGGCTCCGGACCATTCTGGGAGAAGAAGTCGACATCGAAGTCTGCGGCGAAGCAGGCGATGGTGCCGAAGCGGAGGCACTCGCCGCCGAGCTTCAGCCCGACGTGGTTCTGATGGATGTCCGCATGCCAAACGTCAACGGACTCGAAGCGACGCGAAAAATCATGGCCGCCGAACCGGCGCCGCGAGTGGTGATCCTGACGACCTTCGACCTGGACGAGTACGTCTTCGAGGCTCTCAAATTGGGTGCTTGTGGTTTCCTCCTGAAGGACACGGGCGCCGACGAGTTGGTCCGCGCCGTGCGAGTGGCGGCCCGCGGCGAGGCTCTGCTGGCTCCATCGGTCACCATGCGGCTGATCGCACGCTTCGTGCCAGATGGCGGCGGTCGCCCCGCGCCAGCAGCACTGAAGACGCTCACTGAGAGAGAACGCGAGGTCCTTGTCCTGGTCGCCAAGGGCCTCTCCAACGCGGAGATTGCCACCCGTCTATTCCTCGGTGAAACCACCGTCAAGACACATGTCGCACATGTGCTGGACAAGCTTGGTCTGCGCGACCGCGTGCAGGCGGTCGTTCTTGCCTATGAGTCCAGGCTGATCGCACCCGGAATCGACTGAACGAGGAGTCGTTCGTGCGGATGACTGACAAACATCCTTGGGGATGACGACCGACTAGCCGGGCGGTTGCGAAGATCAGGTGGCCGTGTTCGTGCTAGCGATGGGGTTGATTTCGGCGACAAAGGGGACACACGGCAGCGACGTTGCATTAGACGGCAACCGCGGCATCCTTGACGCCGCACACGAGGAGAGCAGGTATGTCAAACCGACCCGGCAGCATCGGTATTTTGTTAGAAGAGGATTCCCTCAATGGCGTTTTGGCGCACGGCAATCCGCGTCCCCGGGTGCCCGCGGCCAGGCCGTCGGGCGTCTGGTACGACCGCCTGGCGATTCTCCTGGCCAGCTGGCTCGTGGGCGGCGTCTACTTGGACGGGTGGGCCCATAATCACATTGCGAGCCTGGAGACGATCTTCACGCCCTGGCACGCTGTGCTGTACTCCGGCTATACCAGCCTGGCGCTGTTCTTGGCGATCACCGCGCTCAGGCATCGGCAACCTGGACTGCCGTGGTGGCTGACGATGCCGGGCGGCTATGGACCTTCATTGGTGGGTGCAGGTATCTTCGCCGTCGCCGGCGCGCTCGACATCACATGGCACACCCTTTTCGGCATCGAACGCTCGATTGAGGCGCTCTTCAGTCCCACCCATCTGATGCTCGGGCTGGGTGCGATGCTCATGGTCACCGGGCCGCTGCGGGCGGCAGCTTTCAAGACGCCGTATGACGTGCGCGGGCGGTGGTTGGAGATGGCTCCGGCCATCCTGTCTCTGACCTATCTCATGGCTTTCCTCGCCTTCTTCACGCAGTACGCCCATCCCATCGTTCATTCGCTCGCCGACTTGCCCTTCAGCGACGACTTCACGCGTGGCATGGGAGTAGCGGGGATCCTGATCCAGTCCACGATCCTCATGGGAATCGTTCTGGTTGCGGTCAAACGCTGGCGGCTTCCCTTGGGAACCTTCGCGGTTCTTCTGGCGGTCACCGACGGACTCAGCTCCGTGCTGGCCGGCAGCTCGCCCGTCGTCTCGGTGGTCGTGCTCGGCGCTCTGACGGGGTTGCTCATCGACCTGCTTAACCTCGGGCTGCGGCCACGCGCGGGGACTCCCGCCACGCTGCGCATCTTCGCGGTTGCCGTGCCGGTGGTTACCTATGCCGTCTACTTCGCCGCGCTCGCAGCCCTTAAGGGCGTTTACTGGTCGCTACCGATCTGGACCGGAGCAATCGTAGAGGCCGGCGTCGTCGGGCTCCTGCTGAGCTACGTGCTGATTTCCCCCCTGCGGGCGGCCACCTCAGCGGCGCCGGCTCCTTGATTTCTTTGGCTAGGGGCTTGGGGGAGGCTGAGGCGGCCGTCGCTTCCCGAGGCGGGATGGCGTGGATCAGTGGGGGGGTGGCGTCGTTGATCCAGTCGACGTCTTCCGGCTCGGCATCGGACGGTGAGAACGGCACGCCGTGTTCCAGCGTGTCGGCCAGCGCCAGGACACGCGCATCCCAGAAGGCGCCTTCTCATCGCCACGCTCTTCTTGCTCGCTTCACGCTGCTTGAGTGGCGCCGAGATGCGATCCTCGCAATGCCCTGAACTCCATCCGTACACCTTTAGGAGATACGGGGCACGCGCTCTCGACTGGTTCGAGTCCATATCGCCCCACCACCAACCGGACTCGGCCGAGCAAGCCAACGAGGAGCATCGGGTCTAACCCGCAGAAGAGCCGCCTGTTGAGATCACGCGGCCCATGGCCCGGCCCGCCTGCAGAATTGGGCGTGCTGTCAGGCCGGAGCAGCTGCGCGTATGCAGACCCCTGGCTTGAGTTGGATTGATCCGAGCCTGAACCTGCATCGCGATAGGCTCTCCGTGTGCGCAAGCACGACAGAAGTCGACGGTGGCCACCGCTTATCGCGATGACCGAGTTGGCCGGCTTCTTGGCTATGGAGCGCCTGCTCCGCAAGGGATCGGTTGCTGCAACGCTTGACCGGGGCAAGCATGATCGAGGTAGCACCATCGCGATTGGCGTGGCCTTCGGCACTGCCATGGTTCTGGCTGCCGTGACATCTCGGTCGAGGAGTGGGCGGCTTCCAGTCGTTGCCGGATTCGTCGGCAACGCGGCGATGGCAACTGGCATCGGCGTTCGGTGGTGGGCAGCGCGCACACTCGGGGAGAGCTATACCCGGACCCTTCGAACGCGCCCGGGACAGCGAGTCGTCGATTCTGGACTGTACCGGCGCATCCGTCACCCTGGCTATGCAGCGGACATCGTGATGTGGATCGGAATCGGCCTGGCGTGGATGAATTCGGTGAGCGTCCTGGCATCAGCCGTGCCGATCATTACTGCGTACGCGTACCGCATCTCCAGAGAGGAGACGATGCTGCGCGAGGCGCTCGGCGAGGAATATGTGCTGTACACGCGTCGTACAGCCAGGCTCCTTCCGGGTATCTATTGATCACGTGCGCTCATCGGAACCTCGAGGAGAAACGAGGATCGGGATTGTGGTTAAACCGAGCTACATGTCATCGACGTGGGGTGCTTTTATTCGATCTGTATTCACCGGGCCCCAAAAAGAAGATTTTGGGCTAAGTGGAGTTGGACTTGCTTTCGTGGACCGGTCGTCGGTTGGGTATCGAAACTTCGGCGCTCACCTCTTCGGTCTGATTCGCGCGGCTCGCTGTTGGTGGGAGCCGCGCAGGCGTCACGGTGACTGGTTGTGAAGGGAGCGTCGGGAGCGCAATTTGAGTCTGGAGTCCGTACACCTTAAGAAAATACGGGGCACGCAGCTCAGGCCGGTACAGCTCCTTTCCTTTTGCGAACACCGGACATCGATGAGATCGTGGACCCGCGCGGACAGTCGTCCTACCGATGCCGTTAGTGGTCTAATTCGGGCCGCGAGTTCAAGTAGTCAGCATTGAAGGACCGGCAGCTCGTGGAATACCGTGGGTTGGGCGTGCGCTGATAGGCGCGAGTCCGCGTAGAGCCACTTGCAGGAGGCCGGTCCCGATGAAAGAAAGTCACTACGAGGTACGTCGTAGTGCACGCCCCACCTTCGACATTGGTTGAACCTCTATTGAGCCGGCAGAGTGCCGAGCGTCACTTTCACCGAGAGGCCCTGGCCATTGCGCTTGATCGCCAGCGTGGCTGTGTCCCCAGGTGCCAGGCCCGCGAGCCGCTCGTCTAGCGCGGTTGAGCTCCCGATGGGCTGCCCGTCGATCGAAGTGATTATGTCGCCGACCTGAACGCCGCCGCTGCGGGCGGGGCTGTCCGAAGCAAACCCCAGGACCACTGCACCTCCGCTGCCGGTCACGTCACCCAGCTGGACTCCGAGATAAGCGCGACGCGTGTTGACAACCCTTCCGTTCTTGACGATCTGGTTCGCATAGTCCGTCACTGTGTTGCTGGGCAGGGCGAAGCCGATGCCCGGGGCCGCGGCGCCCATCTGCGGATCGACAGCTCCTAGCGTTGGCATTCCTACCACTTGATCGTGCAGGTCGACAAGTCCACCGCCAGAGTTGCCGGGATTGATCGCCGCGCTGGTCTGAACGAGGTTGGCAAGGATCGCGCCATCTGGTTCGGTGACGGTACGGCCCAGGCCACTGACGATTCCCTCTGTGACGCTGCTCTCGAACCCCAGCGGATTGCCCATCGCAAGGACCATCAGGCCCACCTGTAGCTTGCTCGAATCTGCCCACAGAGCCGGGCGCAGACCGGTCGCGCTTGTCTTGATAACGGCCAAGTCGCTCGGTACGTACGCGCCGACAAGGGTCGCCGGATACTGCTTGCCGTCGGCTGTCGTGACTCGAAAAGACGAGGCACTACCCAGGACATGAGCATTGGTCACAATGTCGCCCTGTTGGTTAAGGACCACTCCCGAGCCAAGCCCGCTTGACGTCTCGATGAGAACGATCGACGGCGAAACCGCGTTCACGACCGAGGTATAGGCCGCCTGGACACCAGCAGAAGTCGAAGGGCCGGATGAAGTCGATGCGAAAGGGCTGTTGCACGCAAACGCCACGAAGACCACAGTCCCAAGAAGCATCGCCGCTCGAACGTCTTGGCAGACGTGGAATGCCATGCGATGACCTCCTGCTCTCGAAGGTGGATCGGCTGATCTAGGGCAACTGTAGTGCGCCATGGCCGCGCCAACCTTTTAGGGACATCGGCTGCTAGACAGATACTTTGCGCTCATGAGGTCGAGTGCCGGGCCGTGCGCCGGCTCGGCCGCCCACAGCGGGTGGGACGTGTTTGCGGGCTTTATGCGGTTCGGACGCCAACGGCCCCTAGGGGTTTGGCGTAGGCGCCGCGGCAGTGGGCGTACTTGTCACAAACGGGGCATGTCTACCCGGTGGCGTCCGATAGATCAATACGACAGTTATCAGCAGGACGATCCCCATGACGACCAAAACGCCGATCGCGCCTATAAGCATTCGGAAGGCCCGCTGGGTGTCGTGCGCGCTGGCGTTGGAAATTGTCAGTACCTCCGCAGATGCCTCTCAAGCTACGGCACCAGGCGCGAAGCGCAAGCACGTCCGGCCCCCAGCTCTAGACACATTCTCAGGTGACCGCGGCGAATGACGGTATAGAGCCGCCGTGGATCCCTTCAGGTATCTGTCTCATGTTCGCGGCGCACGCGGCTTCGGGCGTGATCCGGGCCGCGACAATTGGATTGAAAAGGAGTCTGTCGAATCACGGCCGAGTTTTGGAGGCTGCTCGCGCGAGTAGACGAAGGTCTTGAAGCCCGCCGCCACCAGCGCCATCGTCCTCCACGCAGCCATCGGTGGGTCGACCAATGCTCTGCTGCATGGTCGAGCTGGAGAACGTGGTCCACCTGGGACCGTTCCGAGCGACTCGACTTGAACCTCCGCTTGTTGGCGCCCTCGTGAGGGAAAGCCTTGACTGCCGCCCTAGATGCTGTATCTGCCCTCACAAGGTCTAGGGAGGTCTCAATTTCCGGTTACGCGTCTCGTGACACTCAGCGGGTGTTCCGATTGGTCGTCGGCGTAATTTGCCTCGTGATTATTCTGGGGCTTGCTTTGCTGATAACGGTGGTGCTGATTTATCGCAACGCTCCGGGTAGACACGCGCCTTTCGCGACGCCGCCTGCCGTGCAGACGTCAACGCCAGTGCAATCCCCGAGCCCCTGAGCCATCGAACCGCCGGATCTGCATAGGATTGGGGCACTCGGTGCGCAGGCCGCACCAGTTTCTCTACAGCCGGAAGAGATCCTTTCGCGCTGACCCCAGCCAGGGACTGCTCAACTCTAGCAATTCAAGCTTTCGGCCACGACTGTGGTGTCCGAACTCAGCGAATCGTCCGCTGCTTGGTGCCAGTGCCTTGGAAAAGGTAGGCACTAGCTGAGGGATTCTTCAAGTAAGCCGGCGACCGCCTCAAGTTAACTCTACCTCTACAGCTAACAACCTCAGGTGATGTCTAGAGAAGCGTCTGGGGCACGGAGCCTTAATCGAATCGCGTGCCAGTCTTAGGGACCACAATGCCGGAGACGTACGACCGACAGTGCGCAGGGCATTTACTGCATGTTTGAAAGGTGACAACGCAAGCCGCCGCACCTGAGACGACCGCGACCAACAAGGTGAGCGTCCCCACTCTAACCGCCATGGTCGTCGGGTCGATGGTCGGCGCCGGTGTCTTCTCGCTGCCGGCGAGGTTCGGCGTCGCGACGGGCGCGATCGGCGCAGTCATCGCCTGGGTCGTCGCCGGCTTGGGCATGCTGATGCTCGCATTTGTTTTCCAGAACCTGGCGGTGCGGAAGCCGAAGCTAAATGCCGGCATCTTCGCCTACGCGAAGGCGGGATTCGGCGACTACGTGGGGTTCAACTCGGCCTTCGGCTACTGGGCGAGCGCGACCGTCGGCAACTGCTTCTATTGGGTTTTCATCATGACCACCATCGGCAAGGTGGCACCCGCCTTCGGCAAGGGCGACACAGTGTTGGCGGTAAGCATCTCGACCGTCTGCGTGTGGCTGTTCGCTTACCTGATCGCGCGGGGTGTCAAAGAGGCGGCGGGGATCAACCGCATCGTCACCTACGCGAAATTGGTACCCATCATCGTCTTCATCCTCATTGTGGGGGTGGCGGCGATCGGGTTCAGCAAAGGTGAGTTCCGGCTCAACCTGTGGGGGGGCGAGACGCCATCTGTCAGCACGCTCTTCTCGCAGGTCAAGGCGACGATGTTGATTACGACCTTCGTCTTCCTCGGCATCGAGGGGGCGACCGTTTACTCGCGCTACGCAAAGCGCCGCGAAGACATCGGGCGGGCCACTGTGTTGGGCTTCCTGAGCGTGCTTTGCCTGTTCGCGCTCGTGACATTGGTCTCATACGGAGTCCTGCCTCGCGAGCAGCTCGCGACCGCGCAGCAGCCGTCGATGGCCAGCGTTCTCGGACACGTCGTCGGCCAGTGGGGTTCGGCGTTCATCAGCGTCGGGCTCATCGTCTCGGTGCTCGGTGCATACCTGGCATGGACGCTGATGGCGGCGGAGATCCTGTTCATACCCGCGACCGACAACGACATGCCGAAGTTCCTGAAGCGGGAGAACCGAGCCGGGGCCCCGATCGCGGCACTCGTGATGACATCCGCGATGGTCCAGCTGTTCCTGGTTGTCACCCTCCTTTCGGAGGACGCCTTCAACTTCTTGCTCGATCTCGCCACGAGCCTCTCGCTATTCCCCTATTTATTCGCGGCGGCGTACGCGCTCAAACTGACGCTCACGAGGGAGACCTACCGCGAGGGCGTGTCAGTGGCACGACCCTTAGTCGTCGCGGGGCTGGCGACGATTTTCGCGCTCTTCCTCATCTACTCGGCCGGCGCGAAGTTCATCCTCTTCTCCTGCATCATCTACGCGGCAGGAACGGTCCTCTACCTCGTGGCTCGCCGCGAGACGGGACAGCGCCTGTTCAGGCCCTTCGAGGCTGTGCTGTGCGGGCTGCTCGCGCTCGCTGGAATCGCCGGGGTCGTAGGCCTGGTCACCGGCGCGGTCACGATCTGAGCCCCACGGGACGACGAGCTGTGCACGAGGCCACCAAGCACTGAAGGGAGCATAAGAAACGATGTCAAACAACAACGGCGTGTACTCCGAGATCGGCAAGCTGCGCAAGGTGCTCGTCTGCGCACCTGGCCTGGGTCACGAGCGGCTGACTCCCACAAATCGACACGACCTACTGTTCGACGACGTGCTCTGGGTCGAGCAGGCGCGCAAGGACCACAACGACTTCGTGCAGGAGATGACCAACCGAGGGACCGAGGTCGTCGAGCTTCACGAGGTGCTGGCGCAGACCATGGACAAGCCGCAGGCGAGGTCGTGGCTGCTGGACCGCAAGGTCACCACCAACGAGGTCGGGCTCGGACTTGTCGAGGAAACGCGATCCTTCCTTGAGGGTCTCGAGAGCCGGGAGCTGGCCCGCTTGCTGATCGGGGGTCTTTCCACTCGCGACCTCCCCAAGGAGTTGCGGCCCGGCTACTTCGCGCTCACGCGAGAGTCGCACGGGGTCAATGAGTACCTCATGCCCCCTCTCCCGAACACCCTGTACACGCGCGACACGACTTGCTGGATCTACCAGGGCGTGACCATGAATCCGATGTACTGGCCGGCCCGCCACGACGAGACCCTCCTGATGAAGGCGATCTACGAATTCCACCCCGACTTCAACGGCTCCAAGGTCTGGTGGGGAGACCCGGAGCGGGAGTGGGGCCAGGCCACACTCGAGGGCGGCGACGTCCTGGTTCCCGGCCAGGGCGTGGTCCTGATCGGCGACAGCGAACGCAGCTCGCGCCAGGCGATTACCCAGGTCGCTAAGGCGTTGTTCGACGAGGGGGCGGCGGAACAGGTCATCGTGGCCGGCATGCCCCGGCTCCGCGCAGCGATGCATCTCGACACTGTGTTCACATTCGCCGACCGGGACGTCGCGACTGCCTTTCCAGAGATCGTGGATGGGATCCACCCGTTCACGCTCCGGCCGTCCGATCACGGGTCGGGCGTCGAGGTGACCGAGGAGTCGCGGCCCTTCGTCGAGGTGGTCGCAAAGGCTCTCGGGGTACGCAACCTGCGCATCGTCGAGACGGGGGGGTCGTTCTACGACGCGGAGAGGCAGCAATGGGACAGCGGCAACAACCTTGTCGCACTGGAGCCAGGGGTAGTCATCGCGTACGACCGCAACACCCATACCAACGCTGGGCTCCGCAAAGCGGGGGTCGAGGTCGTCGAGATCCGGAGCGCTGAGCTCGGCCGCGGCCGAGGTGGAGGCCACTGCATGACGTGTCCCGTCGTCCGCGACGCCGCGTGAGCGGATGCGAGGCGGATCAACCCGGTCTCGATTATGGGAACCGATTCCTCACATGAGACGGTGCAGCGCTGGAGCGGAGATGGTCGACGCGCTCGAGCTGCCCGGCGCCGCACTCGCTTGATCGTGGTTCCGGTACCCGGACGATGAGCGCCGGGATGCCCCCCGTTGACGCGCCCGCGGAGCCTCGGCGCGTGCGTGAGCCGTCGCTGTTTGATGCCATCGTCCCGCTGGTGACGCTTGCGGTCCTCATTGCCGGTTCTTTGTTGCTGTTTGGCTTGGATGCGCTGGATGGGCCGATCCAGACGGCGCTGATCCTGTGTTCGTTGACGGCGGCGCTCATCGTGCTCAAGAACGGTCACACCTGGGAGGAGATCCAGCAGGCGGGGCAGGCTTCTCTAGCATCGATCACCAGTGCCATCTTCATTCTGCTGGCTGTGGGCGCCCTGATCGGTGTCTGGAATTTGTCGGGCACCATCCCGACTCTCGTCTACTACGGCATACAGATCCTCTCTCCGTCGTGGTATTACGCGGCGAGCGCGCTGATCTGTGGAGTCATCGCCCTCAGCATTGGCAGCTCGTGGACCACCGCAGGAACGATTGGCGTCGGTCTTGTGGGCGTGGCCTTGGCGATCGGCGTCTCGCCCGCCATTACCGCCGGGGCGGTGGTGTCGGGCGCGTACCTCGGAGACAAGCTTTCGCCCTTGTCGGAGACCACGATCCTCACCGCACAGATGGTGAATGTGCGGGTGGACGACCACATCAGACGACAGGTCTGGACCTCGGTTCCGGCGTTCTTAATCGCCCTCGCGGTGCTCCTGGTTCTCGGCCTGGTCAAGGGCCCGCAAGTGCACGCGCCGGTGCCCACCAGCATCGAGTTGCACAAACTGGGGGACATCTACCACATCAGCCCGCTGAATCTGCTGCCGCTGCTGCTGCTGGGGGTCCTGTCGTTCCGCAAAGTACCGGCCTCGCTCGCCCTGATGGCCGCGACATTGTTCGCTGGCGCGCTCGGCGCCTTCTTGCAGCCTCAGGTCATGAGCGACTTTGTCGGTACCGGCCTCGGCCCAGTCGTCGGCTCGGTGAAGGGTGTCCTCCTGGCGATGGCGAACGGGTTCTCGATTAACTCGGGCATCGATGAAATCGACCGGCTCCTTTCCCGCGGCGGCATGGACAGCATGCTGAAGACCATCTGGCTGATCATCGGGGCGGTGACCTTCGGGACGCTGCTTGAGCACTTCGGGCTGCTCACACGGCTGGTCGACCCGATGCTCCGCGGGGCCAGGAGCACCGGCCGACTTTTCGTGACGGTCTTCGTCACCGCATTCGGGCTCAACGTCGTCGCGGGCGACCAGTACATCGCGCTGGTGCTGCCGGCGCGCGTGTTCCGTGCCGAGTTCGCCAGGCGAGGCCTGGCACCGACCAACCTTTCGCGACTGGCGGCCGACAGCGGCACCGTGACTTCTCCCCTGGTGCCCTGGAACTCCTGTGGCGCGTTCCTGGCTGCGGTGCTCGGCGTCGCTACGTTCAGCTACCTGCCGTTCGCGGTCTTCTGCTATGCGAGCCCGGCGCTGAGCGTTCTGTATGGCATCACCGGTTTCAAGATTGAGAAAATCGTCCCGTCCGATCCTATGCGGCCAGGCGCCGACCACGGCGAACCCACCACGGGCAGTCCCCCCCGCTAATCCGGCCCAAGTCAAGAATCCAGGGCGGACCTTACGGAGCTAACCGGATAGGCAGAAGTTGGCGTTATCTCATCAGGATTCAGAAGGCTTATGAGCTGGCTTGGTGTGCACGGCTGATGATTGTGAATACCTAGCCGCCAGCGCAGGGAGAATATCGTCGGGCCTGATCGCTCGCAGGTGGCGCTGGAAGGCGGGATAGCTGCCGTCGTATCCGTACTCGCAGCGGAGCTCAGCGTGGAGGTCGGTGCCGCGAACGTTTGGGCAGACGGTGAGCCGGCGCTCGATATGGATCAGCTGCGGCTCGCTCAGCGCCGTCGACTTGGCTCGCTCGTAGTGACGCGGGCTCGTGCTGGCCAGCTCCTTATAGATGGTCGTACGGCTGAGGCCGTACTCGCGCGCCAGCGCCGTGACCGACCAGCGGAGACGGGACAGGGCTTTCAATTCCATCGATGTTTCTCCAGACTGCAAGGCGGGGTCCTCCTGGTGCGGCGTGGGCTGTGACAACCCCTAGCCTGCCAGTGGGGCCTCCTTGCATCACGATTCCGGCGGCTCCCGCCCTGCTCCGGAACTGTTCAGATTTCGTGATCAGGAGTGTTCATTTTTCGTGATCGCCAACAGCGCTCTGTCGACCGTGCTTGGCAAGCGTGGGCTGGTATCGGTCTCGCAATCCTTGGAGTAGTCCTGTTCGTTGTGAGACTCGCGGTGCCCGCCTCTTGACGGACCCAGATCCTCGGCTGCGGGCCTGAAAGCAGCTGCCTTCCGAACTGGACGCATTGACGGTTCCTCTGCGGAGCCGACGTCGAGATTTTGAATGAGCCATCAGTTGCCAAACCGATAAATGAACTCGACACCACGATTGGTACTTGGGGTCGAGGTCCCCGTCTCCCGCTCCAGCTTCGCCCTCGGCTCTGCTGTGAGCCTGGCGGGCATTCAACCGCTCGCAAAGCCCATACGGCACCCACTCGATTAACACGCTGGGTTCAAACGAGGTGACGCGTACCTCAACATCGTCAGCGTGGGTCGCTCACCGTTTGTCCCTGTCGCCTTGCGGAAGGCGCCTTTCACTCTGGCAGCCGCTCGCCGATACGGCGTTACAGAGGACCACCTGCGGGGATCCGCTTGGCGACGCCTGGGCCGCGGCGTCTTCGCATGGCACGGAATCGCGGAGGAGCCACTGGTGAGGCTTCAAGCCGCCATGCATCGCCTCCCCAGCGATGCAGTCTTCTCGGGG
>DATIOP010000388.1:0-11125 GCA_035472975.1 Gemmatimonadales bacterium | reverse complement strand
AGGAGCGAATCGGCCGCGCCGCGCTGGAAGATGGTCGTGGGCCCGCCGAACCACACGTCGGCCTGGGGATTCACCTTCTCGAAGCGCAGGCGCTCGAGAATTTCCTGGCTTCCCAGATCGAGCCAGCGGACATCGATGTCGGGATGGTGCGCTTCGAAGGCGTGTTCGATCAGGATGAGCTGGTCGCGTCCGTGGGGAGAATAGACGGTGAGCGGAATTCGATGGTCACGCCCACAATGGAGGAGGGCGCCCAACAAGAGAAGCGTGAGCAGTGAGCGGTTAGAGGTGAGCGGGCCGAGTACCCACGCCTTACGGCGCACTGCCGCCACTCTTGGTTTCAGCCAGAGCCAGCAGATTGGCGAACAGCCTGAAGGCGCCGGGCACGCCGGCAGGAAGCTGTCGGAAGAAGCTCAGGCCGGTGTAGACGTAGGTGCCCGAACCCACCCTGGCGATCAGCAGCCCGCCTTCGAGCGGCGGGTCTCCCGGATCATGCATCGACAGAACCGAGTGATACTGGGGATCCCACGAGTGGGCGAAATAGAGTCCCCGCTCCTGGACCCACCCGGCCCAGTCACCCTGGCCGACGCGATTGGGACGAAGCAGAACGGGAGACACCGGCTGTACCGGAGTCACCTCGGCAGTTTCGTCCGTCACTCGGTCGTGGCCGCCGAGCAGCGCGGTTCCACCGACGGAAGGAGATCCCCGGCGTGTCGTCGAGACTGTGGTAGTCCCCGGCGCGCGGCTTCCCACAGTGAGCGGATAGGGAGCGTAGTCATTCAGGAAAAAGGCGTACTGCTGGTACTGCACCAGGACGAGTCCGCCCTTTCGCGCAAAGGCGATCAGATTGTCGTTGTTCCCGGGCAAGTCGGGGTCGGTCTCATACGCCCTGGGACCGACGATGATCGCCCTGAAGCTCGAGAGATCGGTCCGGTCCAGCGACTTGCCGTCGAGCAGCTCGACCTTGAGACCGACGGTCTGCAACGCCTCGGGGATGCGATCCGCGGCGCCCCGGATGTATCCGATGCGCGCTACGTGCGGCAGGGTGAGGCTCGCCGCGTGGATCGTGGACTTGGCGTCTCGATAGTAACTGCGCGGTCTGATGTGGGAGTACGCGATCGTGAAACTCCCGCCGTCGTAGCGATTGCCGGCATCGTCCTGCGCAACCGCGAAGACCTCGTAGGTGCCGGCGGTGAGCTTCTGTGGAGACGGCAGCGTAAAGGTGAAACTGGCCCTTTCGCCCTCCCGGCTGAAGTGAAACGGCTGCGCTGCCGGAGCGCTCCAGCCCTTCGGAACATTCAGCGTCACCTTCCCCCGAGTCGAGTCGCGCGCGCCATGAGTCAGAGTCACGACGAACTGCCGGGCTCCGCTGCCCACGGGCCACAGTTCGGTCTCCGGCTGGAGCTTCACGTCAATTCGAGAAACGACGTTGACCGGAGATCGGATCTCGCCGCGGGCCTGATCGTTGGTGCGGTACACCACCTCCCGCGGCAGGTATCCCGTTCCGGAGCCCAATGGGACCTGCGCCTCGACTTTGAATGGGGGATCCTCGAAAGGTAGACCCCAGCTGGAACGATTCGCCGGGTCCCAGCGATAGAGGTCGCCGTCCCGGGGTTCGCGAAGGAAGTATGGTGTGGTCGGCTTCCAGTTTTCGGGGACCTTCAGGCGGAGCCGCGCCGAGGCCACGCTATTCGGCGCCAGTTGGCCGCCGCCTTTGCTCAGCGGTTGCCACCCCGAATCGCCCAGACCGAGACAGGTGCCGCGGTGAATCGCCATCGGGACCGGGACACTGGTGGCCGAATCCACGTCAAGCCGCCACCCCAACGACGGAGACACAAAGCAGAGATCCACGGCCTGTGCGGTGGTGCCCGCGTTCCAGACCGATGCCGTTGCTCTCAACTCCTGGCCGGGAACGACGCTGGAGTCGTCGCTGTAGGAGTCGACCAGGAGGTTGGAACTCCGCGCGATCGCATCGCCCAGCCGGCCCGCCTCGCCTTCGAAATCCTCTTCGGGACCGGTTTGCCGAATCAGCTTCGCCGCCTCCGACAGATCCGAGCGGGCGGAGATGAGCAGCGCTGGAACCTTGGCCGCCTCGGTGGGCGAAATCGACGCCCGTGCCTCGGCGAGCTTCGCGTTGTAGCGCTGCAGAGCGCGATCCACATTCGCCTGATCGGCGGACTTGAGTGTCGCCGCGTCGGGGGTTCCGGCGAGCGTCGTGTCGATTCCCTCGAAGATCCCGCTGGTTCCCTTCCCGGTGCGGTCCTTGATTAACGCCAGCCGGATGACCGAGGGCCCGATATGCTGGAGCTGACCCATGTCCTGCGACCGGTGCAGGCTGCGGCCCCGCATCGCGATCTGGTGGAATGATTGTCCCACGGCGGGATCCAGGGTGCCGCCCTGCAGCGTGATGGTGGTAGCGGCGGTATCGAACCGGGCACTGCGGTACAGTTTGATCGGGGTCCAGGGAGCAAATCCCTCTTCTGTCAACAATTCGGGAAACCGGGTCGAATCGCCCGCTATCTCGAACACTTCCGAAGCGGCCCAGCCGGCCGCCTGATGCTGTCCATGCCCATCGCGGGGTGTGCCCGAGAAGATCGAAACGATGACCTGAGGACGGAACCGGCGGACGATCCGGACCACGTCCTTGAGCACACTGTCCTTGGGCCAGTGGTCCCAAGTGTCGTCCAGCGACTTGGAATACCCGAAATCGTAGGCCCGGGTGAAGAACTGCTGCGCACCGTCCAGCTGTCGCGCGGCGAGTAGTTCCTCGCTCCTGAGCAGTCCCAGCTCTTCTCCCAGCTCCTCGCCGATCAAGTTCTGCCCTCCCTCGCCGCGATTGAGCGAGAGATACCCAGCGGCTGCTCCCATGCCACGGACGAGCACGGTCAGTAGTTCGGTGTCCTCGTCGTCCGGATGAGCGCCGATCAGAAGGACGCGCTTGTACTGACCCAGCAGCCGAAGCTGCTGTTCCAGCGCTGGCAAACCCCCGGTGGACGGGGGCTGGAGTTGAGCAACGAGGGGCTGGAAGAAGGCCTGCGCGGCGAGGAAGAGGACTGCCGCGCGCAGGGATCGCAGGAGCACGTGGGCCGTCAGGTCGGGTTACAGCGCAAGGTAACCGGCCCCCGTAAGCGGAGAAAGGACGTTGCGACTTGTTCCGTCAGGCGCCGAGCGGCTCACGCTTGAGGGCCCGGCTGAGCTCCGGATACCGCTTCCAGAGATAGACACCCATGACCGTCGTGGCGAGCAGGTTGGCCGCGAGTACCCAGAAGAGGGGGAACATCCGGCTCACTTCATCGGCCACGGTTTGCAGGACGACATAGAACGCCACTTCGAAACAGGCGAAAAGAATGACGAGCGCGATCAGGCAGGCCGGCTCGCGCGCGGCAATCCGGACCAGCATGGTGACCAGGAACCCGAACGCGAGAAAGGCGAGGAAGTGGACGGCGGTGTAGAGGATGACCGCGGCGAAGTCGATGTTGGCCGTATCCGGGGTCGAAGCACCGAAGACCAGCACCTGCCCCAGCACACTGGGTGTAAGCAGCGGCTTGCCGTGGAAGAGATCACGCAGCAGAAAGAGAACGGCGACTGCCGTGCCGCCGAGAAATCCGGTGTCGGTTGCTTCACCCCAGACCGAATGCCGGTGCACCATCGGTCCCTCCTGACCAGCGAGAGGGCTGGATCCGGCGTCCGGTCGCCGGTCAGGAAAACCGGGCGCATTCATGAGATAGCCGGGTCCGGCGATGGGAGCAAGGGGCCTGTAGGCGGGACGGCCGCTACTCGTGCTTCCGGCCGATCACGAAAGCAGAGACGAACATGACGAGAGCGGAGAACAACAGGAGGGAGGCGAAGATCTGAAGCGTGTTCTGGAGGAGGAGAATCATCCCCACGGAGACCAGGATGGTGCCGCCCCCACGCAGGATCTCGTCCAGATTCTTCCAGTTGGTGTGTCGCCCCCAGTTGAGCGCGGGAATGAACCCGGCGATTCCCAGCGCCAGGATGGCCACCCAGATCCAGATCCAATACGTGCCGCCGAAGATCACGCGGGCTCCCTGGTAGGGCGGTGGGCGCTACAGTTGGGACAGGGACACTGGGCCAGCAGACGCTCGAAGGTGTAGATGCCGGTGCCGTGACCGTCGCTCCACTGCACCTTGATGCCATAGGCCCCGACCAGGGCGACACTCAGCGGACGGACCTCCTTCTCGATGGCGGCGGGGTCCAGCAGCGGACGCCCGGTCATCTCCTCGATACAGGCGGCACACGGGCAGGCGAGGCGCAACGGCCGGGCCGGGAAGAATCCGACGTGGCCCGCGGTATCCCACTCGATGATGATCCCGTCATCGCGCCTGGTGATCGCGTGAGGGACTACAGTGGTTTTGGTCATCGCCCTGCCGCGGTTTATACTTGGACTACTAAACTCGCTACTCGGTCCCGTCAGGCTTATGTCATCCAACCGTCCCGATCCGTTCTCAGTCCGCTCCGTCATCCAGCTGGGCTCCGACCGCGCCACCGTCTATCACCTGCCCACTCTGGAGCGCCAGGGCATCGGGCGGCTCGACCGTTTGCCCTTCTCGATCCGGGTCCTGCTCGAAAATGCGTTGCGTTTCGCTGGGCGTGGGATCGTGACCGACGTCCATGTCCGCAACCTGGCCGGCTGGAACTCCGCCGCTGCCGCGCAGGGTGAGATCCCCTTCATGCCGGCCCGCGTGGTGCTGCAGGACTTCACCGGCGTACCCTGCGTAGTCGACCTCGCGGCCATGCGTGATGCCATGGCCGAGATGAAGGGAAATCCCGACAAAATCAATCCGATCGTCCCTTGTGACCTCGTGATCGACCACTCGGTCCAGGTGGATTTTTTCGGATCGCCTGACGCCTACCAACGCAACGTGGAGCTCGAGTTCGAGCGGAACCACGAGCGCTATCAGTTGCTCAAGTTCGCCCAGCGTGCCTTCCGCAACTTTCGGGTGGTTCCGCCCGGGACCGGCATCGTCCACCAGGTCAATCTCGAATACCTGGCGCCCGTGGTCCAGCTTCGGGAGCAAAATGGGGAGGTCACGGCCTACCCGGATACCCTGGTCGGCACCGACTCCCATACCACCATGATCAACGGACTCGGCGTGCTGGGCTGGGGCGTGGGGGGAATCGAAGCGGAGGCCGTGATGCTGGGCCAGCCTTACTTCATGCTGATCCCCGAAGTCGTCGGTATGAAGCTTTCCGGCGCGTTGCCAGCCGGTACTACGGCCACGGATCTGGTCCTCACGGCCACGGAGATGCTACGCAAGAAAGGCGTGGTGGACAAGTTCGTGGAATTCTATGGACCCGGACTCTCCAGCCTCGGCCTCGCCGATCGCGCGACTATCGCGAACATGGCCCCGGAATACGGAGCCACGATGGGATTCTTCCCGGTGGACGCAGAGACGCTCCGCTACCTCGAACGCACCGGTCGGGACCGCTCCATAGTGGAGCGGGTCGAACGGTACTGCAAGGAGCAGGGCCTCTTCCGCACCGACTCGACTCCCGATCCCGAGTTCACCTCGAGCCTGGACCTCGACCTTTCAAAGGTTGTACCGAGCCTCGCGGGACCGCGGCGTCCGCAGGATCGGGTGCCGCTCTCTCAGCTCAAGCAGAGTTTCCACGTCTCGCTGCCCGATTTGATGACCGCCTCGGTACCCAAGGCGAGACGTGAGCTGGCCGAGGCCAACTATTCCCGCTGGGTGAACGAGGGAGGTGGCGGGACCCTTACGACGGAGGCGGAGACTCCCCCGATCGCGCGGCCCGTCATCAACGGAGAGGCATGCGAGCTGCGCGATGGCTCCGTGGTGATCGCGGCCATCACCAGCTGCACCAACACCTCGAATCCGTCGGTGATGATGGGTGCCGCCCTTCTCGCCAAAAAGGCGGTGGAGCGCGGTCTCAAGTCGCAGCCCTGGGTCAAGACGTCCATGGCTCCCGGCTCGCGCGTGGTCACCGAGTACCTCACGGCGTCCGGCCTGATGCCGTATCTCGACCAGCTGAATTTCCAGGTTGTCGGCTATGGCTGCACCACCTGCATCGGCAACTCCGGGCCGCTCTCCGAACCCATAGCCGCGGCGATCGAGGAGCATTCCCTGGTTGCTGCCGCGGTTCTCTCGGGGAACCGGAATTTCGAAGCGCGGGTGCATCCCCAGGTGCGGGCCAATTATCTCGCCTCGCCGCTGCTGGTGGTCGCCTTTGCGCTGGCCGGGCGAGTGGACATCGACCTGGAGGACGAGCCGCTGGGAACCGGCAAGGACGGGAAGCCGGTCTTCCTGCGCGATATCTGGCCGACTCCGGCGGAAGTGAACGACGCGATGGCGAAGGCCCTCAAGCCGTCCCTCTTCCAGGAGAAGTACGCCTCGGTCTTCGACGGCGACGAGGTCTGGCAGAAACTGCCGGTGCCGGAAGGCAGCCGTTACGCCTGGGATCCCAAGTCCACTTACGTGCAGGATCCGCCTTTCTTCCGGAAACTTCCCGCCGAGCCTTCGCCACTCAAGGACGTCCAGGGCGCTCGGGTGCTTGCTGTGCTGGGAGACTCGGTCACCACCGACCAGATCTCTCCCGCCGGCGCCATTCCCAAGAACGGACCGGCCGGCCGCTATCTCACGGACCACGGCGTTCCCCATTCCGAGTGGAACACCTTCGGTGCTCGCCGGGGGAACCACGAGGTCATGATGCGCGGCACCTTCGGCAACGTGCGGATCAAGAACGCCCTGGTGCCCGACAAGGAAGGCAACTGGACGCTGCATTTCCCGACCGGCGAGGTGATCTCGATCTACGACGCGGCCATGCGCTACATCGAGGCCGGGATTCCGCTCGTCATCCTCACCGGTAAGGAATACGGCACCGGCTCGAGCCGGGACTGGGCCGCGAAAGGGCCCGCACTCCTCGGCGTCAAGGCGGTCATCGCGGAGAGCTACGAACGCATTCATCGAAGCAACCTGGTGGGCATGGGCGTGCTGCCGCTGGCGTATGAACCGGGGACCACTCGGGCATCGCTCGGACTCACCGGTAGAGAGCAGATCTCGATCGGCGGAATCGCCCAAGGCCTGACCCCGGGCGGCAAGGTGACCGTCACCGCCACGAGCGAAGACGGCAAGAAGACCACCTTCCCTGCCGTCGTACGGCTCAATTCACAGGTGGAGCTCGATTACTACCGGAACGGCGGGATTCTGCAGAGGGTGCTGAGGATGTTTGCGAAAGGCGAAGCGTGACGCCCAACAGCGGGGAACGGGGAACTGGGAACGGGAACAGCAACTAAAGAACTGGAACTCCGAAAAATGAAGAAGCCCTCCGAGATTCTCGAAGGGCTTCTGTGTTTGTCCTATTCCCTGTTCCCCGTTCCCGGTTTCAGGGTCAGGCAACCAGGTCCTTCAGCCGCTGTCCCTGGTCTCCCTCGCGGAGGCGGGTGAGAGCGCGATCGCGGAGCTGACGGATCCGCTCGCGGGTGACACCCATCATGCGGCCGATCTCCTCGAGCGTCCGGCTATTGCCATCGTCCAGCCCGAAGTAGAGCCGGAGAACCTTAGCATCGCGCGGAGGCAGGGTCGCCAGAGCCGCCTCGATGTCATGAGTCTGGCTGTTGGCGATGGCCGAGCTGTCCGTGCCTTCCTGGTCCAGCGCGGTGAAGCGCTCGATCCGCTCGCTCGAATCTCCATCCCGGGTGGGATGGTCGAGTCGGACTGCCTCGGTGTTGAGGGCACCCAGACTGCGAACCGCTTCCACCGTGAGGCCCGTTGCGCGAGCCAGTTCCTCAGTCGTAGGCATCCGCCCCAGCCGGTCCTTCAGCAGGGTCGTAGTACGGCCCAGACGACTCAGGTCGGCCGTGCGGTTAAGCGGCACCCTGACCGGACGGCCATGGCGCGCAATGGCGGCCTGGACCGCCTGGCGAATCCACCAAACGGCGTAGGAGATGAACTTGACCCCCCGGTCCGGATCGAACTTCCGAGCGGCGGTCATCAAGCCCAGATTCCCCTCGCCGATCAAGTCGACCAAGGGGACGCCACGATTCTGGAACTTCTTCGCGACCGACACCACGAATCGAACGTTGTGGCGGGCTAGCTTCTCTTGCGCCGCGATGTTGCCCCGGAACGCCTTCCTTGCCAGGGCCATCTCTTCGTCCCGACTCAACAGGGGGACTCGGCTGATTTCATCCAGGTACAGATCGAGACTCTCACGCCCTTCGTCCACCGCCTTTGCGATCTGGGCGGGACGAACCTGACGCCGCTTCCGGCGTGGCTGAATCGTCACTTGGCTCTCACCTCCTCAGGCCCTCTCTTGCCGCCCCGTCCGGGGAGGTGCCAAAAGAGGACGCCAAATATAAAGACATTTACCCCTAAAAATCAAAAAATCTCTATAAGTCATTACAGCAATGCACTTTACATGATTGGGGACCGGCACACTAGGAATTTACAAACCTTGAACAGTTACCGGGACCCTCATATGATCGCCTTTACAGCACTTTCCGTTGTTCTCAGGCGGCTCAGCAATGGACGCCCGCCCGATGGGGCATTGCACGTTCAAGATGCCTCAGGTCCGAAAACGTCGCGGTGCGCGACCCCACGAATCCTCCCCGGATGAAAACCGACCCAGCCTACGAGTTGATGCGTGAATTTGCCTCTCCGGTGGTCGCGATCACGTCGGCCTGGAAAGGCCGAACCAATGGGATGATTTCCGACAGTGCGGTCCGGGCGTCCATTTCGCCCAAGGTCCCCCGGCTGGCGGTTCAGGTTCACAAATGGCACCTGAGCCATGAGCTCATCTGGCAAAGTGGCCTCTTCACGATCCACCTGTTACACCGCGGGCAGTTCGATCTGGTGCACCGGCTGGGATTCGTGAGTGGTCACGACAAGGACAAGCTCGCCGAGGTCCCCCATCGTGCCGGAGCCACCGGAGTTCCGGTCCTGGACGACTGCTATGCCGCGTTCGAGTGCCGGGTGATCAACACGATGGACGTGGGGTATGCCACGAGCTTTCTGGGAGACGTGGTCCAAACTACGCGGGGCAAAGGCGATGAGGTCATGACCGCCAGCTTCTTCCGCTCAGCGATGCCGGCGGCCTGGCGAGACGAGTTCCTGGCGAACTACCAGATCGCGCAGGAGGTGATCGAGAGGGAGAGGGAGATTAAAGACGTGGTTTGGAAAAAGCGTGAGCGGTGAGCCCAAAATGCGTGAGAAATGAGAAGTAAGGAGTAAGAAGTAAGGAGTAAGGAGTAAGGAGTAAGGAGTAAGAAGGGGTTCCGATGGACGAAGCCCTCCGTTTGCAACGGAGGGCTTCTGTTCACCCCTTCTCACCTCTCACCTCTTACTTCTCACGCTGTTTTACTGATGCTGCATCATATCTCCCATGTCCATCGGCGTCTCGGTGATCGATGACTTGGCACCGGTGCCGTTGCCAACCAGAAGAATCTCGCCGGCCTTGTCGGGGAAGTTGCCCTTGACCAGCCCAAACGCGACGTCCTTGGAGACCCACACTTCATTGCTGGACTTGGTGTCCTTGTAGTGCACGGCCTTGAAGGTGCCGGCGGGAACGGTGACAGATTCGTCTCCCACCTTGGTCCAGCTGGCGCAGTCGCGGAGCGCCGCCGCAGTGGGGCTGTCGGTCATGTGGCTCCGCATCATGGAGAGCATCTGGTCCGACGCCTTCATGGCGGGCTTCCCCTCTGTCTTCATCACCATGCCCTGAATGTTGCCCGGCTCATAGGGGAACGCGGGGACAAGGACCTGCAAGATGCCGCCTTTGCCATCCGGTCCTCCCTTCTGCCCCTGCATCTCGATCCAGTAGAGATCCTTCCCGTCTTTCTGCTCGGTGCCGATGGCCGCGAGCTTCAGCTTGCCTTCCTTCGACTGCCACTCCGACCAGCCGCCGATCGTCGGGTTCCGGGAGTATTCGGCACAGGAATTCTGGGCCGCCGCCGGGGCCACGGCGAGCGAAATGGCCAATCCAGCAAGAATGAGAGCGCGCTGCATGAGCTGATCTCCGGTTACACGGGCCTGGGATGCAAGAAACGACGGTCCCCAAAAATCTACTCAGTGCATCCCGCTCCCGCCTGACAACTGCTTCACCAGCTCCCCGATCACGTTCTTC
The DNA here is from genome assembly GCA_035472975.1 of Gemmatimonadales bacterium. Classification (GTDB taxonomy): domain Bacteria; phylum Gemmatimonadota; class Gemmatimonadetes; order Gemmatimonadales; family GWC2-71-9; genus DATBGE01. The sequence goes on along the minus strand of DATIOP010000388.1, from coordinate 1,030 downwards.
GCATCTCCGAACAGCATCCAGGTCCGGTCGGAGAAGTAAAGCTCGTTGTCGATCCCGGCGAAGCCGGGGTTCTTGCTGCGTTTGATGGCGAAGACGGTGCGGGCCTTGTCCGCAGCGATGATCGGCATCCCATAGATCGGGCTGGTCTTGTCGGTCCGTGCCGCAGGATTCACCACATCATTCGCCCCGACCACCAGCGCCACGTCGCACTGCGGCATGTCGGGGTTGATCTCATCCATCTCGACCAGGTCGGTATACGGAATGTCCGCCTCGGCCAGCAGGACGTTCATGTGTCCCGGCATCCGGCCGGCCACCGGATGGATGGCGAACTTGACCGTGATACCCCGCTTCTTGAGCAGATCGTAGAGCTCCCGCACCTTGTGCTGGGCTTGAGCCACCGCCATCCCGTAGCCCGGTATGACGACCACCAGACTCGCCTGCTCCAGCACCTGCGCTGCCCCTTCGATGGTTTCCGCCTTATAGACCTTGGTCTCGCCGCCGATCTGGGCCTGCTGCACCTGACCGAAGGCCCCGAACAGCACGTTGGCGAACGATCGGTTCATCGCCTTGCACATGATGATCGCGAGGATGAGTCCGCTGGATCCGTCCAGCGCACCCGCGGTGATCAGCAGCTTGTTGTCGAGGACGAAACCCATCGCGACGGCGGAGAGCCCGGCGTAGGAATTCAGGATCGCGATCACGGTGGGCATGTCGGCTCCGCCGATCGGGATGATCAGCAGGATGCCGAAGAGCAACGCCAGCGCGATGATCGCCGGAAAGAGCCGCGGGGCCCAGTCCGCGGCGGGATGCATGACCAGGGCGACGCCCAGCGCAACCGCGATCGCGAGCAGCGCCAGGTTGATGACGTTCTGGAGTGGATAAGTGACCGGCCGTTGCGGGACCCACTTCACTTCCTGGAGTTTCCCCGCCGCCATGAGACTGCCGGTGAAGGTGAGGTAACCCAGGATGATCTCGACGATGATGGCGACCATCCGGAAGGCGGTCAGGTTTTCGGGCCCTTCGGACAACC
>DATIOP010000387.1:0-8410 GCA_035472975.1 Gemmatimonadales bacterium | reverse complement strand
CCAATTCTCTGTTTTCCCGTCTCCCGTCTCCCGTCTCCCTTCTCCCGTCTCCCGTCTCCCGCCTTTGAGGGTTCCGGGAACTATTCGCGGGCTTCCGAGTCGGTACAGTAGGAGCCGCTCGTCTGCGGCCTCATCACTACTCCCAGGAACATCCTATGGACGATCCACGGAAGCCGTCACCCTAGGATGAACGAACGGTCGGTCGAGTGCGCGTGGTTCGAGCAGGCGGTGCTGGATGTGCTGCCGGAGCTGGTGGGCACCGCTCGGCGGCTCACCAGGAACCGGGAGGATGCGGAAGACCTGGTCGCCGAGGCGATCACTCGGGCGTGGGTCAATCGAGCGACGCTCAAGGAGCGGGAGCGCTTCACCGGTTGGATCGTTCGAATTCTCACCAATCTGTTTCTCAGCCAGCGGCGCTCGGAGGGGAATCATCCCCACGAGGCACTCGGGGTGGACGAAGATTTTTCGCTGTACGAGCGGCTCCACCAGCCGTTCCTGCTATGGTGGAGCACGCCGGAGCAGGAATTCCTGGACCGGCTGCTGCGAGAGGATCTCATTCGGGCAATCGGGATTCTCCCGGAGCCGTTTCGGATCGTGGTACTGATGGCCGATGTCGAAGGGCAGTCCTATGGCGAGATCGCGGAGTCGCTCTGCGTCCCGATCGGGACTGTCCGATCGCGGCTCGCCCGGGGTCGGGGCCTGTTACAGCGAGCGCTGTGGGAACACGCCTGCGACGCTGGTCTTCGCAGCGAATCTCCGGAGAGGAGGCCGAGTTCGCATGGATAACCTGAATATGATGACCTGCGAGGAAGCGATTCGCGCTCTCGCCGCGTACCTGGACGATGAGCTGGCCGGCGACGTGCAGCGGAACGTCGAGCGACATCTGGAGTTCTGTCGCAGCTGCTATTCCCGGGCCGAGTTCGAGCGCCGGCTCAAGTTCGAGCTCAGAAAGCTTGGCAAGGACGAGGTCCCCGTCGGCTTTGAGCAGCGGGTTCGCCACTTGCTCCAGTCCTTCACGCCTTCGGCTGACACGGTGCCGAAGGATCACTGACGGTTGAGGAGGAATCGATGGTCGCGATTCTGTCGAACCAGAGATCGGCAATTCTGGACGCGGTACGCCGGATGTACACCGAGGTGGCGATCGAGTGCAACCGGGAATTTCACTTTCCGACCGGCCGCAAGGCGTGCGAGTTCGTGGGATACCCGGCGATGCAGCTGGACACGCTCCCCTCGACTGCAGTCGAGTCGTTCGCCGGTGTGGGCTATCCCTTCGCGGCGCAGGTGATCAGGCCCGGGGATGCGGTACTCGACATTGGATCGGGATCGGGCACCGACGCGCTCATCGCCGCGCGTCTGGTGGGGCCCAGTGGGCGAGTGATAGGCCTGGACCTGACCGAGGCGATGCGGGACAAGCTGAGGGTGAACGCCGGCATCGCGAAGGCGAGCAACCTGGAGATCCTCGCGGGAAATGCCGAGTCGATTCCGCTGCCCGATGCGTCAGTAGACGTGGTGACGACGAACGGCGTCATCAACCTGGTCCCCGACAAGACCCGCGCCATTCGGGAGATCGCCCGGGTGCTGAAACCGGGTGGCCGCCTCCAGATGGCCGATATCGTGGTGAAGTCGCTGCCCTCCGAGGCGTGTCAGGCGAATCCGGAGCTTTGGGCCGAGTGCATCGTAGGAGCGACGAGCGAGGAGACCTACCTCGCTGGCATGCATGAGACGGGGCTGCGGAATCTCGAGGTCTTGAGTCGCAGCGATTACTTCGCCGGAAGTTCGAGTGCGGAGACGCGGAAGGTGGCGGAGTCGTTCGGGGCGCACGCGATCGTGATGAGGGCGGTGAGGCCGTAGACGACGGGAGACGGGAGACGGGAGAAGGGAGAAGGGAGAAGGGAAAGGAGAAGGGTTGTCATTCCGAGCGAAAGCGAGGAATCCAGATGTCGGCCCGTCATGGCGTTCCAGGCATCAGGATTCCTCGGTCGCGTTGCTCCCTCGGAATGACAACTCCCCCTCCTGGTTCGCCTTCTCCTTTCTCCCTTCTCCCGTCTCCCGCCTTTCACTCCCGCATGAAATGGCAGCTGTACCCGCCCGGATGTTTGCGCAGGTAGTCCTGGTGATACTGTTCCGCGCTGTACCAGGTGGAGGCCGCCTCGATACTCGTGGTGACCGGTCGCTTCCACTTGCCCGACGCCGAGACGCGCGCCTTCACTCGCTCCGCAACTTCTCTCTGCTCGGCATTCTGCGGAAAGATCGCTGAGCGATATTGAGTTCCCACGTCGTTGCCCTGGCGATTGAGCGTGGTCGGGTCGTGCAGCTTGAAGAACCACTTCTCCAGCAGCTCCTCATAACTCAGCACGGCCGGGTCGAAGGTCACCCGAATCGACTCGGCGTGCCCCGATTTGCTGTCGTGAGTGTCGTCGTAGGTCGGATTCTCGAGATGGCCGCCGGTATAGCCGACGTCGGTGTCAATCACGCCGGGGACGTCTCGCAGGATGTCCTCGACGCCCCAGAAACACCCCCCTGCTAACACGGCGACCTCGGTCTGCCCCGCCACGGCGGTGGAAGGGGTCGTTCTATTCTGCTCGTTCACTGTCGTTTCTCCTGTGTGGTAGCACCTAATAACGCTATGAGCGGGCCGGCGGATTCCTTCGGAGCGCCCTCTCTGATCTTTATGGCTTGGCTGGGGTTAGTCCAGCCCTGACCTCACGGTGGCGAGGAGTCCCCCGTTCCCGTTATTGACTTGAGTCGCGAGGACGTTCGGCCGGTCCCTGATCCCTGACACCTAATCCCCGCCACCTCCTCGCCCTATCTTTGAGCCGTCCCCCCAAGGAACCCCGTGCCTTCCGACCGGTCCGATAGCGCCGAGTGGACCTCGCAGCCCGGAATCAGGATCCCGCCGGCTACGGGGCTGGCTGGTGTTGTGGTACTGGTCGGTGTGGCGCTGGTTGGCTTCATCACCCAGTGGATTTCCGTCCAGCTCTGGGTGCCGCCGAGTCGAGTCACGACTGTCTGGCTTCCCGGCGGTTTCTTTCTTGCGCTGACCATTCTGACGCGACCTCGTCGGTGGCCGGTTCTGCTCATTGCCGCGACCATCGGACAGGCCGCTCTGTTCCTCTGGATGCGCACGGTTCCAGCCGATGTGGTCGCCTACGTGGTCATTCTCGAAATCGTTCACACCGCGGGACTGGCCTATGTGCTTCGGCTCATGCTCAAGCGCCCGCTTATCCTGGACACGCTGCAACAATTCCTGAGCTATCTCCTCGTGGTAGTTCTCGGCGGTGCAGTCATCGCGTCGATCATCTTCCTTCTGGCGACGCTGGCCATGCACTTCCGCCCCGCCACCTTCCTGCTCTGGCGCACCTTCGGTCTTGCCACGGTCCTGGGCTATCTGACCATGACGCCGACCATCGTACTTCTGATGCGAGCGGGCCCTTCGTGGCGAGCCGCTTCCCTCAAACGCCGACTCGAAGCAATCCTTCTCGGCGCTCTGCTTTTGGTTGCATGCGGCCTCCTCTTCATGAGAGGCGCTGACCGCCTGGTGATCTGGCCGGTCTTCGCCGCCACCTTACCGCCACTGCTCCTCTGGGGCGCGATGCGCTTCGGTCCGCTTGGTGCCAGCGCGGCGCTACTTCTCGTCGCCGTATCCTCGACCTTCGGAACCGTGCGAGAGCTGGGACCCTTCACCGGCCAGTCCCCGGCGCGGAACACGCTTTCCCTGCAACTGTTCATTCTCGGAATCGGGGTGCCGCTCCTCGGTCTCTCCGTCGTCGCCGGGGAGCGGAACCGCACCTGGTCCGCGCTGCGCTCGACTCACCGCCGGCTGCGAAGGCTCAATCGCGACCTGATCGCCGCACGGGAGGAGGAGGCCAGCCGGATCGCGCGCGAGCTGCACGACGATGTCGGCCAACGCCTGGCCCTGATCTCGCTCGGTCTGAGCCGGCTCGGTCACAAGAATCCGGAGACCGATTCCGGTGAGATTCTCGATGTCACCCAGCTTCAGGAACAGGCAAGCGAGGTGGGCTGGTCGCTCCGGGAGCTTTCCCATCGCCTGCACCCGGCGGCACTCGACCATGTGGGCCTGGTGGGGGCGCTGCAGCTCAACTGTGAGGAGGTTCGCCGGGCAACCGGGTTGGCGATACACGTGGCCACCGAGGGCGATGTCTCCACCATCGGCGGCAAATTGGGACTCTGCCTTTTCCGGGTGACTCAGGAAGCGCTCAACAACGTGATCCGACATTCCGGGGCCAAGACGGTGACCGTCGCGGTCCGCAAAGATGACTCTCGCCTGGTACTCGATATCGGAGATGATGGACGGGGCTTCACCCCCGGGGCGCGGGAGCAGAGGGATGGTGTCGGCCTCCTCACCATCAAGGAACGAGTCCGTGCGGTCGGAGGGACGCTCACGATTGAAAGCGGCCCCGGCGCCGGTACCACCGTCCGGGTGACCGTTCCCCTCGGAGAGAAGCGCGATGCCTAAGCCGCGGCTCATACTCGCCGATGATCATGCAATGTTCCGCGATGGGCTGGCGCTGCTCCTATCATCGGAGGTGGAGCTGGTCGCAGCGGTCTCCAATGGCCGCGAGTTGGTGGACGCGGTGCGGAGTCAGAGGCCAGACGTCGTAGTGGCGGACTTGACCATGCCGGAACTCGGCGGGTTGGACGCGCTGCGGATGCTTCGCGAAGAAGGCCGTCAGCCCCACTTCGTGATCCTGACGGTGCACGCCGATCCGGCGATCGCCGCCGAGGCGATTCGAGCGGGGGCGATCGGTTATGTGGTGAAGCAAGAGGCCGGGAAGGAACTTCTGCAGGCAGTACGCATGGCCGCGGCGGGACGAACCTATCTGAGTCCCCTCGTATCCGACGACGTGGTCCGGCGGCTCGCCCAGGGGACCCCGGATCCGGGGGCCGCCCTGACCCCGCGACAGCGGGAGGTACTCCGCCTCCTGGCCGAGGGGCGCCGAGTGAAGGAAATCGCGGTGAAGCTGGGCGTGTCGGTCCGCACCGTCGAGACCCACAAGTATGAGATCATGCGGCTCCTCGACATCGACAACCCCGTAGAGCTGGTCAAATTCGCCATCCGGCAGGGCATCGTGGCGCCCTGAGGCGCCGAATCCCGCACTTTTCCCCGGCTGTTCTACGAACTTTTTCGTAGGCGCGGTGCCGGGCTCCCCGATACTGTCCTTCCCCAAGTTCGCGTCTCACTACAACTTGTTCGCCCACGCTTTGCCGGCAACGCATCCGCCACGGTGAAGCTGCCTCTCTGGGCCACCTGAAAATCGGGGAATGTATGAAGCGGTTCCTTGTGCTCCTGGCCGGGGCCTTCGCGGTCGCGTGCAGCGACTCCAGCGGTCCCTCTTCCACCGCTCCGGCGCAGGACATCCAGTTCCTGAGCCTTCCACTCCCGATCGATCTCACGCCGGATGGAAGCGTCGCGCTGCTGGAGGACTTCGGTAGCCATCTCTACTTCTATCACACCGCGACCCAGGAACTCGAGCTCAAGACGCGGGTTGGAGATAACCCGGGGGACTTCGCGACCGCGATCTCCGGCAACGGACTGGTAACCGCCAGTTATGGCTCGCCGGTGCAGGCGGGGATCTGGAGCGAGAATGCGGAGTGGACCACGCTCCCCAGCGCGTACACCCAGGGTTGCGACGACATCGCTGCTTCCTGGGATGTGAGCGCCGACGCCCACGTGGTAGTCGGCCTGGTCTGGAACAAGTGCAACGCCGAGGCGTTCCGGTGGGACGCGACCGGCAGCGGTGTCATGACTCCGCTCCAGCGACTCGGCGCCAGCTTCCCCGGCAGCCCGAATCCGCCCGCGAATCGCGCGACGGTCGTCTCCGACGACGGCAGTATGATGGCCGGCTGGGCCCAGACCAGTCTGGTGGATCGCTGGCCCGCGGTGTGGCGACCGGACGGCACCGGATTCCTGCTGCCGGGAACGGCTCTCGACGTTCCCGGCGAGGTGCTCTCCATCAGCGACGATGGCAAGATGGTGGCCGGTACCTGGGGCTTCGAAGCCTTCTACTGGACCGAGGGGACCGGCGTCGTCAACATCGGCCAGCTCACCGGCGCGGATCCCTCCGACAACCAGTATCCCAATGCGATCGCCGCCTCTGGCAAGCTGATCTTCGGCGGCAGCGGCTCGCCCTTCTTCTCGGTGCCCCGCGCCTGGGTCTGGACTCAGGCCGACGGCATGCGGCCGCTGCAGGATCTGGTCACCGAGAACGGCGTCGAAATCCCCGAGGGATATCTCCTCACCAACGTGATTGCTGCCTCGAACGACGGCTCGGTGGTCCTCGGTGTCGCCTGGGACCCGACCGGGCTCCAGGTGTCGTTCATTCTTCGTCTCCCCGTGTCGGCCTACGGCCTCTAGCCCGAGCAACTCATGAGAACGAACACGCCTCTTCATGCCGCGTTCGCGGCCCTCTCTCTGGGCCTCGCTCTGGTGGCTGGCTGTACCAGCGACACGTTCGAGCCTGGCGTGCCCGCCAGCCTCACGCTCAGTGACTCGCAGGTGACGCTCACCTCCGTGGGTCAGAACCGGCTGCTGAGCGCGACGGTGAAAAACCAGCACGACGATCCGATCGAGGCCAGCCTCACCTGGTCTACCTCCGATCCGCTCATCGTTGTGGTGAATGGCGATGGGCTGATGAGCGCCACCGGCGTCGGCACTGCAGTGGTGACGGTTTCCACTGGTGGCTTGACCGACACGGCGATGGTCGAGGTCGCGCAGACTCCGGCCCACATCGTTCAGCTGCTGGGTTACGGCCAGAGCGGGCCGCCGTCACAGGCGTTGCCGAGTCCGTTGACGGTGAGGGTGACAGACGCGCTGAACCACCCGATCGAGGGGGTTGAGGTGACCTTTGAGGCGCCCGATGGCGGCAGCGTTGATCCCGCGACCGCGGTCACCGACTTCTTCGGCCAGGCCGCGACCACTCTCACCCTCGGTGCCGCGACCGGCAGCTACACCGCTATCGCGACTGTCACCGGTACCCCGCTCAACACGACCTTCTCGGCTTCGACTGGTGGTCCGTTCTCGATCGAAGTCGTCTTCGTCGGCGATCAGCCGACCCCAGCCCAGATACAGGCATTCATGGACGCGAAGGCGCGCTGGGAGAGCATCATCCAGGCCGACTTGCCGGATGACTACGCCATTCTTCCGGCCGGTTCCTGCGGGAACAGTCCTGACATGGACCGTCCGATCGACGACTTGGTGATCTTCGCCAGTGTCGGCTTCATCGACGGGCCGGGCGGGGTTCTCGGTCAGGCGGGGCCCTGCTTCCTCCACAGCGTCGGGGGACTGCCGGCGATCGGGCAGATGACGTTCGACGGCGATGATCTCAACGACCTGGAGGCGAACGGCATCCTCTCGCCGGTCATCCTGCACGAGATGGGTCACGTGCTCGGCTATGGGACCCTCTGGGATGGGGTCGGCTTCCTGGCGGATGGAGTGCTCACCGGCGGCACCGATCCCCACTTCACTGGTCCCGGGGCGATCGCGGCATTCGACGCGGCAGGTGGTGCGGCCTATGCCAACGGGAAGGTTCCGGTCGAGGACCAGGGCGGGCCCGGCACGGCCGACGCGCACTGGCGTGAGTCGGTGTTCGATAACGAAGTCATGACCGGTTACATCAACCTGGGTGCCAATCCGCTCAGCGCCATCTCGATCGCGTCACTGGGAGACTTGGGGTACACGGTAGACCCGAGCCAGGCCGATCCCTACACCGTGGTGAACGCACTGCGGGCGGCAGGGGCGAACCGGGTCGTGTTGCACCTGCAGAACGATGTGAGGGTGGGGCGGATTGGGGTGCTGGGCCGGAATGGCAGAGTGAGTCGGTGGGTTAGGTAGGGAGACGGGAGAAGGGAGACGGGAGACGGGAAAAGCGGGAACAGGGAACGGGGAACAGGAGAAGCTACTTCGGTCATTGCGAGGACGCGAAGCGGCCGAAGCAATCTCAACCGCTAACCCTGGCTGCGAGTCCGTAATAAGGAGAGCGGGAGAGATTGCTTCGGCCCTCCGGGGCCTCGCAATGACATAAGCCCGTCACTGGGCAGCACCTCCAGCAGGCAGGACGAAGGTGATGAAAGTTCTGATTATTGTCGAAGAAACTCCAAAGGGCTTTTCGGCCTTCTCCCCCGACGTGCGGGGGTGTATCGCCAGTGGGGCGACGAGGGAAGGAGTAGAACGCATGCTGCGGGAGGCGATTGAATTCCACCTCAAGGGACTCCGCGCGTTAGGCCAGGTGGTTCCCGCACCGCATTCGTACGCGACGTTTGTGGAGGTGGGGGCGTAGCGGACCGACGGACGCGAACGAGGCCAGGTGAATGTCGGAGTAGCGGCCGGCGACGACGTCTCGCACGATGGCAGCCATCTCCGCCCCGTCGAGTGTTCGACCGTAGACTTTGG
>DATIOP010000386.1:0-12628 GCA_035472975.1 Gemmatimonadales bacterium | reverse complement strand
GCACCAACCGGCGGTTGTTCCGCGGCATGGTTCACCTCACCGAGTCGCAGGGATGGCAGCGCGCCTTTCAGGTGGCACAACAACACAGCCGCTGGGAGCTTGCGGCCGACGACATCGAGCGGCACGTCTCACTTTCCTTCGACTACGTGATGGGAACGCTGGCCGCGCCAGAGGCCGAGTCGCGGCAACTGGATCCCTCCGGCGAGGAGGCGTTGCGGACGGCGAAGCGGCTGCGGAGAGAAGCCTTGCTCGCCGGGGCATGGAGGGATCCGAAGCGGCTTCAGGGCGTTGCTCAGGAACGATTCGGATTACCGGAACGGAATCCTGATTTCTGGCCATCCGCCCGGGTCAAGACGCCCTGGCGCGATAGCTGAATCCTCTCTCATGCTGGCGATCGCTGCACTTCTGCTCTATGCGTTGCCCTCTCAGCACCCCCCAACCTTGCTGCTCACCGTTCAGCCGGAACGACCGGTTCGGGGGAGCCTGGTACGACTGGTCGCCAGTGACACGGCGAAGACCGACCGGCCGTGGAGCTCGATCGACGGTACCGCGGGAGGCGAGCCGCTCCATTTCGGAGCTCAGGGTGTTGGACGCTTCGTAGCGCTGGCCGGAATTCCAATCGAAGGCCCCGATTCCTTCCCCGTCACACTACGGATCTCTTACGGCGATGGCTCCCAGGACACCGTTGCCGCGAGCGTGTTCGTGCGTCAGGCCGACTACTCGATGGAGAAGCTTCGTGTCGCGCCAGCGATGGCGAAGCCGGACAGCGCGGCACAGGTCAGGATCGAAAAGGAGATAACCCGCGCGCGAGAGATCGGAGTTCGCTCTCAAAGCACCCAGCGCCTTTGGCAGGATCCCTTCCTGCCTCCGCGAGACAGCCGAATCACCAGCATCTTCGGCACCGGGAGGGAGTTCAACGGCAAAGCTGTGAGCCGGCATCTGGGCACCGACTACGCCGGTGCGGTGGGAGATCCGGTACGGGCCACCAATCGTGGCGTGGTCGCAATGGTCGCAGACTTCTATCTGGCGGGTCGGGTGGTCTATCTCGACCACGGCGAAGGGCTGGTCTCAGCCTATTTCCACTTGAGCAGCACCACAGTGGCTCAGGGTGACACGGTCGAGCGGGGTCAGGTGATTGGAGCGGTAGGAAAGAGCGGGCGGGTCACCGGCCCGCATCTGCATTGGGTTGTGCGGTACGGGACGGTGACTGTCGATCCGGCGTCGATGCTGGGGCTGCTTGGTCAGTAGTACCGTCTACCTAGTACCGAGTACCGAGTACTGAGTATCGAAACACGTCGATTTCCCTAGGTACTCGCTACTCGGTACTAGGTACTATTTCTTGAGCTTGCCGATTAATAGGGGCTGTACCGCTTTAGGATCCGCCTTCCCTCCACTCTTCTTCATCACTTGTCCCACGAAGAAGCCCATGAGTTTGGCTTCCCCGCCCCGGAAGCGCTCCACCTCGGAGGGGTTGGCGGCGAGGACCTCCTCGACCCAGGCACCGAGCGCGTCGGCATCGCCCACCTGAATCAGTCCCAGGCGTTCGGCAACGGCACCGGGATCCTCGTTTCCATCCACCAGCTCGGGATAGACTCGCTTCGCTGCCTGGAGACTGACCACACCTTCCTTGACCAATCCGATCAGTTTCGAGAGCCGCTCGGCACTTACACTGAAGCGGCCGGTCTCGTTGTAGCCGCTCATCGCCTCACCCATCACCCAGTTGGCGGCCGCCTTGGCTTCCGCTCCAGCTCCCACCACCGCCTCGAAGTAATCCGCCACCGGCCGCTCGGAGGCGAGCACGCCGGCATCGTACGCGGTGATGGCGTAGCGGGTCATGAAGCGCTCCCGCTTGGGCTCGGGCAGCTCGGGCAACGCGGCGTGCTGTTCCTCGATCCACTTCTGAGTGAGAACCAACGGCGGTAGATCCGGGTCCGGAAAATACCGGTAGTCGTGGCTCTCCTCCTTGGAGCGCATCGGCTTCACCGTTCCAGCGGCGGCATTGAACAGCATGGTCACCTGCTCCACCCGGCCACCACTCTCGAGCAACGCCACCTGGCGATCGCGCTCGACGATGAGAGCCCGCTCTACATTGGCGAAGCTGTTCATGTTCTTGACTTCCGCCTTGGTGCCGAGTTTGGGGTCGCCGGGGCGGCGGATCGAGATGTTCGCGTCCACCCGGAGGCTTCCTTCCTCCATGTTGCAGTCACTCACCTCGGCGTAGACCAGAATCTGCTTCAGGATGGTGAGATAGGCCCGGGCCTCAGCGGGGCTGCGAAGATCGGGCTCACTCACGATCTCGACCAGCGGAGTTCCTGCCCGGTTGAGATCAATCGCGGTCTTCCCGGGGATCCGGTCGTGCAGCGACTTGCCGGCATCCTCCTCGAGATGAAGCCGGGTGACGCCGATACCGATCCGCCCCCGCTCGGGCGACTCGCACTCGATCGTGCCACCGGTCGCAAGCGGTTGATCGAACTGGGAGATCTGGTATCCCTTGGGCAGATCGGGATAGAAGTAATTCTTCCGGGCGAAGATGCTGCGCGTGTGCACCGTGCATCCCAGCGCCCTCGCCGCCTGGGTCGCGAGACGGATCGCCTGTTCGTTGGGCACCGGGAGCGCTCCTGGCAGACCGAGGCACACCGGGCACACCAGCGTGTTGGGAGGCGCGCCGAACTTATTGGCGCAGCCACAGAACATCTTCGACCTGGTCAGCAGCTGAACGTGGACCTCGAGGCCGATTACTGTTTCCCAGGTCATCAGCGCACCTCCGCGGCGGCGTCAATCGCCGCTTCGAGGGCCGCCGCCGCGCTCAGCATTTTGGCTTCAGCGAAATTCGGTGCGATGAGCTGGGCGCCCAGTGGCAAACCCTCCGATCGGCCGACCGGGAAACTCACCGCGGGCAGACCGGCCAGGTTGGCCGGACAAACGAAGATGTCCGCCAGGTACATCGCGACCGGATCCTCAGTCTTCTCCCCAGCCTTGAAAGCGGGAGTTGGCGTCGTCGGCGTCAGCAGCATGTCGCAGCCCGCGTCGAAGGCGCGCCGGAAGTCCTCGGCCAGAAGAGCGCGCACCTGTTGCGCCTTCCGGTAATACGCGTCGTAATAGCCTGAACTCAGCACATAGGTTCCGATCAGAATCCGGCGACGAACCTCGGCACCGAATCCCTGGCCGCGCGTAGCCTGGTAGAGTGCGCGGAGATCGCCTGCCGGTCCGACTCGCCGCTGGCCGTATCGTACTCCGTCGTAGCGCGCGAGGTTCGCGGCGGCCTCGGCCGGAGCGATGATGTAATAAGTCGGCACCGCATAGCGGGTATGCGGCAGCGAGACCTCCTTGATCGTCGCACCCAGCTCCTTCACCGTCTTGATGGTCCGGTCGAGACCGGTCCGCACTCCCTGGTGCAGATCGCGCGGGAAATACTCGGCGGGTAGGCCGATGGTGAGGCCCTTCAAGTCACGGCGTGGTGGATCCAGCACCAGCGGCGGCTGGGCGATCGTTGTCGCATCGAGCGGATCGTGTCCGCTCATCGCGGCCAGAACCCGTGCTGCATCATCCATGGTGCGACCGAAGGTGCTCACCGCATCGAGCGACGACCCGAAAGCGACGAGTCCATACCGGCTCACCCGGCCATAGCTCGGCTTGATCCCCACGATCCCGCAGAAGCTCGCCGGCTGGCGCACCGAGCCGCCGGTCTCCGAGCCGAGGGCCGCGGGCACCACTCCCGCGGCCACCAACGCGGCTGATCCGCCGGACGAACCGCCAGGCACGCGCGACGGATCGTCAGGATGTTTCACCCGCCCGAAGGCGGAGTGTTCGGTAGATGAGCCCATGGCGAACTCGTCGAGATTCGCCTTGCAGGCAATCATGGCCCCCGCGGCACGTAGCCGGTTGATCACCGTGGCATTGAACGGTGACACGTAGCCTTCGAGAATCCGCGAGCCGCAGGTGGTCGGTTGCTCGGTCGTGACGATGTTGTCTTTGACCGCGATCGGCACTCCGGCCAGGGGCATCCTGGCCCGGTCCGATGGGCTGGCACCATCCACCCGCGCCGCCTCGGCTGCCAATTGTTCAGCCGACCAGTTGAGCGAGGCATTCAGCGCGGCGGCCTTCTCCAGACGGCTCGCGACCTCCTTCGCGCCCACTGCCGCGGTGGTCCGGCCCTCCCGCACTGCACTCGCGACTGAGTCGACGGCGCTCACTGGTCCTCCATGGCGCCGAGCCGGGGGACGACGAAGAGACCCTGGGAAAATTCCGGGGCGAAGTCTGCAGGAGGCCGCGCCAGCGGAACCGGAGCCACAACGTCAGGGCGCAGCGTCAGCTTTTCGGGGCCGGCGAGATAAGGAGGCGCCTGCTCTCCCGCGGGGACTTCATTCAGCTGTGCGACGTAGTCCACAATTCGCCCGAGCTGCTCGGTGAGCTTGGGCAGTTCTTCCTCGCTCACAGCCAGCTCCGCGAGCTTCGCCACGTGCAGTACGTCTTCCCGGCCGATACTCATGCGCTCTCCCAATCCCGTTCGAGGCCCGCATAGGCTACGAGCAACTGTTTCACCCCGACTTCCTCATCATCGAAGGCCACTGAGACCTTCAAGTCCCTTCCCGTTCCTACCAGGCCCTGGATCGTTCCGCTCCCAAACCGCCGGTGGCGCACTCGTTCTCCGCGCACGTACCGAGGAGAGTCCTGGTTCGTCTCGGAGGGCTCGACGGGCCGGCGGCTCGGCGGATCGAAATCCTGGTCCAGCCAGGTGGATGAGACCCATCCCGAGCCGCCGAGTCGGGATGCCGCCGAGCCGCCCCAACTTGGAGCCCACAGAGAAGAGGTCCGCTTCTCTTCAACCAGCTCGGGAGGCAGCGCCTTCAGGAATCGCGAGCCCCTTCCCGGCTTAAGCTCGCCGCCACGCCGCCGGGCGCGAGCCCAGGTGAGATACAATTTGTCCTTGGCCCGGGTAAGCCCGACGTAACAGAGTCGTCGCTCTTCTTCGATCCCACCCTCCTGCTCCTCCGCGCGCGCCAGTGGGAATAGACCATCCTCCATGCCGGCGAGCACGACGACGGGCCATTCGAGACCCTTCGCGGTATGGAGGGTCATGAGGGTGATCCCCTCCTTCTGACCGGCGATCGAGTCATTGGCGGAGAGCAACGCCGCCTCGGCCAGAAAGCGCCCGAGCGGTGTGGCCTCTTCATCGGCCTCCGGTGCCACAACCTCCGACCATTCTGCGGCGCTCGCGACCAGTTCACGAACGTTTTCCCACCGGTCGGCGCCTTCCGGTCCTTCGGCCAGCAGCACGGCTTCGTAGTCGAGTTCCTGGATCAGCTGCTCCAGGACCTGGGCAGGAGGCCAGGAAGCGGTGCGCTCACGCAGTCCATCCACCAACGCGGCGAATTTCCTCAGCGCGTCACGGACGTTGGGCCGGAGCTCGGGCACCCGATCCGCCGCTTGCGCCGTCGCGAGCAGTGATTGCTGCCAGCGAGCCGCCTGTTCCCTTACGATTGCGAGACTGCTCTCCCCGATCCCCCGCTTGGGAACGGTGATGGCGCGAAGGAAGGCCTCATCGTCTGCGGGATTGGTGATGAGTCGCAGATAGGCGAGCAGGTCCTTCACCTCTCGGCGATCGTAGAAGCTGATCGCGCCGATGATCCGGTACGGCACGCCGGCTCTGCGGCAGGCTTCTTCCAGCGCCCGCGACTGGGAGTTGGTGCGGTAGAGGATCGCCATTTCGACCAATGCCCAGTCCCCCTTGGCACTGCGATTGGCCAACTCGCGCACGATCCACTCGGCTTCGTCCCGTTCATCCGCCGCGGCGAGGAGAGTGAGCATCTCACCACCCGGACGACGGGTTCGCAGCGTCTTCCCCAGCCGCGACGTGTTTTCCTTGATCACCGCGTTGGCGGCGTCGAGCACCAGCCGGGTCGAGCGGTAGTTCTCTTCCAGCCGGACCACCAGGGTTCCGGGAAAGTCGCGCTGGAAGTCGAGCATGTTCTTCACATCGGCGCCGCGCCATCCATAGATGGACTGGTCGTCGTCTCCCACCGCCGTCACGTTGCCCTGACGACCAAGCTGGCGGACCAACTGATACTGCGCGCCGTTGGTATCCTGGAACTCGTCTACCAGAACGAACGCGAACCGGTCGGCGTAGTAATCCAGCCGGTCCGGGCGCTCACGGAACAGGGTGAGCGGATGAAGCAGCAGGTCGTCGAAGTCCATCGCGTTCGCCGCCTTGAGAGCCGGCCCCAGTGCGGCGTAGATCTCCGCAGCCACCTGGGTCACCCGGTCGAATCCCGCGTTCTCGGCGAGTGCCGAGGGGCTGGTCATCCGATTCTTCGCCGCCGAGATGATGGCCTGGATCAAGCGAGGCGGAAAAAGCTTGGAGGAATGACCGCGCTGGTCCAGCAGGCGCTTCACCAGATTGAGCTGGTCGTCCTGGTCGTAGATGGTGAATTGGCGGGTAAAGCCAAGCGCCTCGGCTTCGCGACGAAGCAGACGGGCGCAGAGCGAATGGAAGGTCCCGATCCAGAGCCCCGACGGGTCCTGACCCAGCAGCCGCCCTACCCTCTCCTTCATCTCCCCCGCCGCCTTGTTGGTGAAGGTCACGGCGAGAATGCGAGAAGGCGGGACGCCAACCTCCTCGATGAGCCGGGCGATCCGCATCGTGAGAACCCGGGTCTTCCCCGACCCGGCGCCCGCGACGACCAGCAGGGGTCCCTGGACGTGCTCGACCGCCTGCCGCTGGGCAGGGTTCAGCGAATCGAGGCCCACCAGGGGCGGCCGGTCAGTCTTCATCGGTCGGTATGCGGATCAGAAAGCTGGCGCCGCTGGGAGGATTCTCGAGGATCAATTCACCGCCATGCGAGTCTTCGACGACGCGGCGCGCCAGGGCGAGACCGATACCCCAGCCACCCGTCTTCGTAGTGATGCCTGGTTCAAACAGGGTAGACATGATGTCGGTTGAAATCCCTGGGCCATCGTCAATAACGCGAATGGTGCCGGAACGGTCGTCCTGACCGACCTCGACAGTAATCGACCCGGAGCGTCCCTTCATCGCGTCGATGCTGTTCTTGACCAGCGATTCCAGCGCCCACTCCAGCAGGATCGGGTCGCCATTGACCACCGGTCCGGTCCCCGCGGCGGCGACACGCAGCTCGATCGGGTTGGCGCGGTGCGGAAGCCGGGGACGGAAATATGCCGCGACCTTCTCCGCTAGCGCGCCCAGGCCGATCGGCTCCGGGTGAATCGCGTGACCGATCCGCTCGAACCGCTGCGCCACCCGTTCCAGCCGCTCGGCATCGGAGGAGAGATAGTCGGCCAGGCCGGGAGGAGGCGTGGGCCGGGAGCGAAGCTGCTCGATCCAGCCCTCCAGGCTCATGAGCGGTGTGCCCATCTGGTGCGCGGCTTCGCGCGCCATCCCAACCCAGAGACGGTCCCGCTGCGAGGCCATCGCATTGCGATACGCGACCGCACCCACCAGCACGATGCCAAGAAGGATCAAGCCCTGCAGCACGACGAGTGCGGTGAGCTGGCGCTGGGCCGGCACCGGGCCGAAGTGCAGCGTGCCGAAGGTTGGATCCACGATCGCGGGATTCTGCCGATCGAGCCGCCTGGCATAGGAGAGGACGCGGGGGTCATCGAGGGGAACGTCGAACGGCAGATTGGCCGCCGCGGTCACCCGACCGTTCGAATCGGTCACCACGAGCGGGATTCCAACTTTCCTCACCTGCTCTCCCAGTCGCAGCAAGGCGCCCGCTTCGGCACCGGGGCGCGGATCGTTGAGCCCGGCGAATACTCCGGCGTAGAGGCGGCTGATCGCGGTGGCGTCGGAACGAAAGTGGCGCAGCACTACCCAGGCGGACCCGATGCTCAAGCCGGCGAGCAGCGCCACCAGCAGGACCACCAGTGCCGGCGCCAGCTGGCGAAGCCGGGCGCTAGCCACGCGGCGTCAGGCGGTCCGTGCCGAGGTACGGGACAAGCGCCTGCGGAATGCGCACCGATCCATCGGCTTGCTGGTTGTTTTCCAGCAAGGCGAGCATCGTGCGGGGGAAAGCGACGCCTGAGGCATTCAGGGTATGAACGAACTCGGGCTTGGCGCCTGGTTCCCGGCGGAACCGTATGTTGGCCCGGCGGGCCTGGAAATCGGTGAAGGTGCTGGAGCTCGAGACCTCCTGCCAGGCACCCACTCCGGCAGCCCAGGCCTCCAGATCATAAGTGAAGGCGCTGGAAAATCCGGTATCGCCGGCGGCGAGAGCCATCACCCGGTACGGCAGCTCCAGAAGCTGAAGCACCCTTTCAGCCTGGCTGGTCAGGAGGGCGTGCTGGTCCACTCCATCCTCCGGCCGGCAGAAACGGACCAGCTCCACCTTGTCGAACTGATGTACCCGGATGATTCCCCGGGTGTCTTTGCCGTGGGCTCCCGCCTCGCGACGGAAACACGGGGTGTACGCCACGTAAGCGAGCGGCAGTGAGGCCCCCTCCAGAATCTCATCGCGATGGAGGTTGGTGACCGGCACCTCGGCGGTAGGAATCAGGAAGAGATCGTCTGCGCCGATGACGTAGAGCTCTTCCTCGAACTTGGGAAGCTGCCCGGTCCCCGTCATCGTGGCGCGGTTCACGATGTAAGGTGTTGCGACTTCGAGGTAACCGTGATCCCGGGTGTGGAGGTCCAGCATGAAGTTCTTGAGCGCCCGCACCAGCCTCGCACCCATTCCGGTGTAGACCGGGAATCCCGATCCGGTAATTTTGGCACCACGCGGCAAGTCGAAGAGACCCAGAGCGGAACCCAGCTCCCAATGCGGCTTCGGGGTGAAATCGAACTGAGGCACGGTGCCCCACGCGCGCACCACCGTATTTCCAGACGCATCGCCGTCAGGAACTTCGGGGAGCGGAAGATTGGGGATTCCGAGCAGGCGGGCATCCAGTGCGGCCTCGACCTCACGGACCTTTAGGTCGAGCTGCTTCACCTCTTCACCCGACTGCTTGAGCTGCTCCAGAAGCTCGTCGGCGGGCTGCTTCGCTTTCTTCCGCCGGGCGACTTCCTCGCTTGCCGAGTTGCGGGCAGCCTTGAGCGCCTCGACCTGGGTCAAGAGCTCGCGGCGGCGCTGATCGAGCCCCTGCAGCTCGTCCAGTACCGCGTCGAGCGCCGGATCCAAGCGCCGAGCGAGCGCCGCGCGAGTCGCGTCGGCGTCCTGGCGAAGCAACCGGATGTCAATCACGGGAACTAGTCTTTCGGAATTCCCTCGTTGAGCCCACGGAACCCGCAATTGTTGTTAGCCAGCGCCTGAAAGGTCAGGGTATGGGCCGCGGGGTCGATGGAGAGGATCTCCAGTTTGGCGTACTGCGGAACCCCAAGCGAGGTACAGATGTCGCTGGAGCGGACCATGAAGACGTCGCCGCTATCCACCTGAACCGTGTCTTCGGTGATATAGCCGTTCTGCGCCGCCTTGGTGATCTCATCGAACGCCAGGTCGCTCGGCAGGAGGCCAGGCTTGAGCGCCACGCCCGGCGAGAGTCCCAGCACCGCCAGGGGGAGGAAAAGATTCTTACCCTGGTCTGTCGTATAGGCGAAGTCGAACGCGGTAGTCTCGTAAGTCCGCACCAAGCCATTGGCGGCGATCGAATAGGCGGCGGGCGCCTGGAGAGGCCCCCCCTCCAGCGACGTCACGACAAAGGTGTCGACGACATTGGGGATCTGGGCATCGCCTATGCCGCTACTGCTGCCACAGGCGGCGATGCCGATAAAAACCGCGAGCGCGGGGACGATTCGGGTACCGATCATGGCGGGGAAGCTAGAGGCCCTGTGAAAGCGGGTCAACCCGCAGTGATTTCTTGACTTCGGCGATGGCCGGTCCTAGAATGACGAGGCCTTTTTCTCCCATCCAATTCGAGGCTTTTCATGGCCTTGCTGCGAGACGTCGTCCAGGGACTGGCAGCCCGTGATGGAGTGGATGCCGTGGTGGTCCTGAGCTCCGATGGCCTTCCGATCGATCACGCCTCGCGGAAGGCCTTCGATGCCGACGCGGTGGCCGCTCTCGCCGCCTCATTCGTCCAGGGAGCCCATCGATTGGGCCAATCCGCCGAGTGCGAGCCGTTGAGCACCGGCGTCCTGGAGTACGGCGATCGCATGGCCATCGTCGCCCCGGTGGGCGGTGGCAACCTGTTGTTCGTCCTCACCAGCGCCGGGACCAACGCCGGCCAGCTGCTCTTCGATCTGCGCCGGCACCGACCGGCCCTCGCGCAACTGCTCTGACCTCCCGCCCGCAATCCACATGAGATGGGCTGTCATTCTTGCCGGAGGCTCGGGAACCCGCTTCTGGCCTCTCAGCACACCGACCTCTCCGAAGCAACTGCTGCCGCTCGCCGGTTCCTCCTCAACGGCAGAGCAGACGGTAGCACGACTCGAGGGACTGATCTCGAAAGACCACCTGTTGGTGGTGACCGGTGCGACTCTGGCGCCGAGACTGACCGAGGCCCTGGGCCTCGATCCGGCCAACGTACTGGTCGAGCCACGCGCTGCCTCCACCGGCCCCGCACTGGTCTGGGCCTCCGCGGAGGCGCTGCGCCGGGATCCGGATGCTCAGGTGTTATCGCTCCACGCCGATTGGGTGATCCGTGAAGACGAGGCTTTTCGTCGAACGGCAGCGGCCGCGCTGGACACCGCGGCACGACATCGCCGTCTGGTGACAGTCGGCATCGTTCCTTCCCGACCGGATACCGGATTTGGCTATATCGTTCCGGGATCTCCACTCGATGAAACCGGGAAAGCAGTCGAACGCTTCAGTGAAAAACCCGACGCGGCGACCGCGCTTGATCTGATGGCGGCCGGGGCGTTGTGGAACAGCGGGCTCTTCGCCTGGAGCGCCAGCGTCCTCCTGGCCGAGATCCGGAAACACACCCCGGAGATCGCGCCGCACTTGCCGGCGCTCGAGCGAGGAGACGTCCAGGCGTTCTTCCGCGATGTGACTCCGGTGTCGATCGATATCGGCCTGTTGGAGCGAAGCCCGATGGTCGCAGTGGTCCCCGGCAACTTTACCTGGGACGACGTAGGAACCTGGGATGCTCTCGCGAGGGTTCGGCCACGGGACAAGAGCGGCAATGTCATTCAAGGCCCCGTTCACCTCTACGAAGTCGAGGACACGATCGTGTGGTCCGATGGCGAGCCGATCGTACTGTCGGGCGTGCGGGATCTGATCGTGGTGCGGGCGAACGGCCGGATTCTGGTGATGAGTCGCGAGAAGGCGGCCGATCTCAAGGCGGCGTTGGACACCCTTCCCCCAGAGATCCGGGAGCTTCCGTGACGGCTCCGTTCTACCTGATCGAACCACACACAGCCCCGGAGTGGGCTCCGTTCGCCGGGGTGCGACCCATCTCGGAGCTTCGCGCGGGGATCTGGTCGGTGCGTGAGCGATGGGAGGCCGCCGTGGACTCCGCGACTACGGAAATTCTCGGCAGCAACATCGCTCACTTCCGGGAAGGCAATGAGCCGCGCTGCCGCGCGATGCATCCGATCGATGGTCCGGCGATCGTCGGCGCCTCGTGGTTCGCGCCGAATGGAGCGCCGGTCGAGATCGGCCACTACACTCGACGACTGACCGCGGGCAACACCACGGTCGGATGGGTGGTCGCTTCGGGAGAGCGGTGGGCCGGCCCCAATGAAGACGGCGAAGCGACGCCGATCGAAGGAATGGTGTTGCGCGGCACCTTCGATCTGCTCACCGCCCTCGAACGATTGCTGGCGCCGGACTGCGCCGGATTCGCGGAGCTGGATCACGATCCCCTTCCCGACGCCTGCATCGTGATTGGAAAGGCCGACCTGGTCGTGAGCCGCGGGGCGCGGGTGGAACCGGGAGTGGTATTTGATACGCGAGCCGGAGCGGTGGTGCTGGAGCCCGAGGTCGAGGTGCGGAACGGTACCAGGCTCGAAGGCCCACTTTACGCTGGCGATCACACCCGGATCCTGGGTGGCCATTTGCGGGCCTCCGTGTTCGGTCCTCGCTGCAGCGTGAAGGGAGAGATCTCCTCCAGCGTATTCCTCGGCTACTCGAACAAGAGCCACGACGGCTTCGTCGGTCATAGCGCCATCGGGTGCTGGGTCAATCTGGGCGCCGGCACCACGACCTCCAACCTGAAGAACACCTACGGCGACGTGAGTCTCGAAATCGAGGGACGCCGCTTCACCACGGGCCGCCAATTCCTCGGCAGCCTCATCGGCGATCACGCCAAGACCGCAATCGGCACCATGCTGTCCACAGGGACCGTGGTCGGCGCAGGCGCCAATCTCTTCGGGCCGGCGCAACCTCCGCGTTACGTTCCCCCCATGTCCTGGGGCAATCACGGTATCGAGCGGCTCAGCGAAGATGGATTTCTCAAGGTGGCCGAACGGGTCATGCCACGTAGGGAGGTAGCCTTCACACCGGAGCGTCGAGCTTCGCTCGCCGCGACCTATCGAAAGCTCCGCGGGATATGACGACGCTGTATATGCTGGGGTCGGGTTCCTCGGGTAACGCCTTCGCGATTGGATGCGAGGAGCAGGCCTTGCTGGTCGATGCCGGCTTCAGCGCGCGGGAGATCGCCCAGCGGGCCGAACGGGTGGGATTCGATCTCTCTCGCCTTGTCGGCATCGCGATCACGCACGAGCACGGAGATCACA
>DATIOP010000385.1:0-8878 GCA_035472975.1 Gemmatimonadales bacterium | reverse complement strand
CTGCGGCTGGAATTTCCCCACCGAGGAGTTGGTAGAGCAGGACACCTACTACGATCGCCAGCGCTCTCTGGGATGCGTTAAAGAGGACCTTTATTGCTGGCCGCCTGTTTGTCACATCGAACGCGATCGTGGAGGTGGCAGCGACCACACCACCCCAAAAGGCGCCAAACAGGACAGCCGCGGCAAGGTGGATTACGAATGACGCCGAGCCGCTTGCCTCCACTCTGAGGGGATTACCAGAAAGGTCGATTAGGTAGGCTACAACTACGAAGCTGCAAATGGCCCACATGCCTGGAAAGGCGAGACCCTGAGACCAAGCGACAGCTCCAAAAGCTGTCGCAAGGATCGAGACTCCGATCACAAAGGTCAGAATCTGGACGTCTTTCCGATTCATACAGAAGATGGCAGGGCCCCGGCCCTTCCTAGTTACGTCCAAGTCTGGCCTTCACCCAAAGAAGTCACGCGGGCGAAGAACTCGATGACTTTTGCGAGCAAGCTGATGTGCAACATGAGCGTCTCCTTCGAACGAGTAGATAAGGTACCCTCGGGAAGGGGCACGCCTCGCTATGGCGCACCTGACGCTCCGCTCTCAGTTGTCCGCTCGTCTCCGCTGATCCTGACCAGCATCCCTGCACCAACGAAGACCGGGGCCGCCTGCCGTTTTTCCTTTCTGAAAGAAGGGTGGTCCCGCTCACACCTTCATTCCTGCATTCCCTGCGTTTGGACGCCGACGGGCCCGGCATCCCTTGACCGACGAGATGCGGCGGGCCCGCAGAATTTTGTTGCTACGACCTAAGTGGGGCGCCGGGCCTCCGCCCAGCGGTTGGTCGCGTCGAGCACCGCGAATACCGCGGCGCGCTCCGCGCTCTCTTTGATCTCGGCAGTACCCATGAGCAATACCGCTTCGCGGCCGCCGAGCCCCTGCACCGCTACCATCACGAACTCGCGATCGAACGCCTCAACGATCTTGGACCCTTCGAGCGCCACCGAGTTGTCCGCCAGCAGCTGGTCGAGCGCCGAAACCGCCGCCCTGGCCGCCGCCTCTACCCGGCTCCGCGGGGTGTCCGAGCTCTCCTCTTCGGCCACCGCCCTGGTCTCGCCGAATCCCAGCGTCACCTGGATCGAGATCCGGTGCGGCCGCTTGCCCGGTGCCACGGTGAGCGAGTCGAACAGCGCGGCGCGCCGCATCGAGCGCTCCCGTACCGCGTCTCTTTCCAGCGCCTCGATGGGCCGGACTTCGGCGGTCTGGGCAATGCTGATTTTGCGATGATCTACCTTGAGCCCGAGCTGGGCCAGGAGAGCGGACTCTATATTGCGGACCAGTTGCTTCGCTTGCAAGCCCGACTGGGCGAGAATATGGACCTCGCTGACCTCCCCGAGCGGAGTGGTCACCACCCGGGCCGAAAGCACCCCTTCCAGGCTGGTGAGCAGTTGCTCAGCCCGGCGAACTCCCCAAGGATCCGGCGGGCTCTCCAGCGGAGCCGAGCGCGCAGAGGAGTCGGGTTGGCGGATCGGGGTCGAGGACAAGGCTCCAGCTATCCTTTCGTGCGGTCTCAGGCGACCGCGTTACGTCCGTTGGCCTTCGCGTGATATAGTGCGCGATCGGCCAGTACTAGTAAATCCCCCTCGTGGGGTCGTCTCACGTCGTATTCGGCGACCCCGATACTGGCAGTCACCAACCCGACCGGGTAGCCCAGCCGGCGTCCCACTCCTTCGATCCCGGCCCGGATCGCCTCGCCGACCCGACTGGCTCCCGCCAGGTCGGTCCGGTTGAGCAGGACCACGAACTCATCACCACCGTAGCGCGCCGCCAGGTCCGAGGCGCGAATCGCGCTCTTCAACTCGGTTGCCACCGCACGAAGCACCGCATTGCCCGCCTCGTGCCCGTACTGATCGTTCACCAGCTTGAAGTGGTCCAGATCGATGAACAGGACCGCGAACCCCTCCAGGCTGCGCTTGCTTCGCTCGACCTCATAACCCAGCCGGTCGTGCAACACCTTGTACGCTGCGAGCCCGGTCAGCGTATCCACCGCTGCATCGCGCTGCGCCTCTTCGACCCGTCGAGCCTGGTAGGGCACGCACTGCTTGAGCGATGCCCGGCCCATGGCCGCCGCCTGGGCGAACGCGGCGCAGGTCTCGAATCCACAGGCCCGGCAGTCCCACGGCTTGCCGTGAGGACCCAGGCCGATCGCCTCGAGTACTTCTTCTACCTTGGCCGTATCCGGCCGCACCAGTCGGGGCTGGATCTCGAAGACCGCGCCGTAGCTCGCGACCACGGCATCATCCACCACCGGCTGCCGGCTTCGCGGAGGCTCGCTGTTCTCCACCACCGAACGGCGCCAGAACAACTCCTCACGCGGACCCGAGAGCGGGTGATCCAGCCATCCCTCGTGGGCCAGCAGATCGACGAACCCCAGGTCGAGCCGATCTATCACGACTGCGCGCGACAGCCCGCGCAGCTCACTCAATCCCCGGAGCTTCCGGAACCGCTTGCTCGAGTGTCGGGATTCCTCCAGCAGAGAGAGCGGTATCCCGCCCGCCAGACTCAGGTGGCGACGATGTTCCGCGGGGACCCGCGCGTAGTGCGCCGGCTGCGCGAGGGGGCTCACACCACGGAGCCGGAACAATTGCTCCAGGTCCTGGAAGGTGATCGCCGAATCGAGCTCGTCTCGCCCGGCAGGCGGGCACACACCGGCGTACACCACCTCCAGCCCTTCGCCCCACTGCGCCCGCAGGTACCTCGCCTCCGCCAGCGCGGGCAACGTCACCGGCGCGAGATAGGGAACCAGCTCCGGATAGTCTCTCCGGATCGCCTCCACCACCACCGGGTCGGTGGAGCGGATCATGGTGCCCCAGTCTTCCTCACGCCACAGCCTCAAGTACTCCGAGGCGACCAGCTCATCTCCCACTACCCCGCGGGTCACCAGACGGAACCCGGCGGCGTAGCATGCGTTCACGATTTGCTCCGGAGCGGCCGGGTAGAAGTACGCCACGGCTTCCGGGCTGAGGATCAGCGCGCCATCGCCTCGCGTGGCGACGGCGATCGCACGACCCAATTCACCAGTGACTTCAATCGCGTGATGCGGGCAAGCCGGAATGCAGAGGCCGCACCGAATGCAGCTCTCGTCCACGATGCGCACCAGGGGATCCTGCACCTCGACCGCGCCGGTCGGGCACACGCGTACGCAGGCCAAGCACGTAACGCAGGCCGACGGGTCAATCGAGAAAATCACCGTGCCAAACCCTGGTGCTGGATCGGGAAAATCCCGGGTTGCCGAATATGCGCCTCCAAGACCCAACTGTCAAGAATCGTGAGCACGCAAATCTCAGTTCCCGCAGAACTTAGCTCGTTGACCTACTCCAAATTGTAAGCCTTGATTTTTCGGTACAGCGTGCGTTCGCCTATGCCCAGAACCTCTGCCGCTTTACGGCGATTTCCCCGGAACTGAGTAAGCGCCGCAGCGATAGCGGCTTTTTCGACCTCGGCCATGGTCATTCCCGGCCGGTAGACGATTTCCCCCTTTTCCTCCGGCTCAGATTCCGGCAAGACGTCTGCCACGGAGCTATTTTGGCCAAGTTCAATAACCTGAACACGTTGCGGGCGATCGTCCAATCGGCGCCTCATCTCCTCCACTTGGAGGCGTAAGTCCATGAGACTCCGTAGGATAAACTCCAATTCCTGAGTTGGCAGATCGCGACCTGTTGCTCCAATCCGCATGGGGAGCATCCGGCCAGCCCCCTCCAGGATGTCGGCCGGGATGTCGGACGCCCGGATCTCCCGACCCGGAGCGAGCACCACCATGGACTCGATGAGATTCCGCAGCTGGCGCACGTTGCCGGGCCAGGGGGCTTCGATCAGGAGGCTCATCGCCTCGGGAGTGATGCCGCGGAAGGGGCGGTCGTGGAGCCGGGAGAACTCGCGAATGAAGCGTTTGACCAGAACCGGGATGTCGCCGCGCCGCTCGCGCAGTGGCGGGAGATAGATGTTCAGGACATTGAGCCGGTAATACAGATCGTCCCGGAATTCCCCCAGTCCTACCAGCTCCTTGAGGCTCCGGTTGGTGGCGGCGAGCACCCGGACGTCCACCTTGATCGGCTGTACACCTCCCACCCGAAAGAATGTTCGCGTCTCCAGCACCCGGAGCAGCTTCACCTGCACGCTGGCCGAGATCTCGCTGATTTCGTCGAGGAAGATGGTGCCGCTGTCGGCCAGCTCGAAGCGACCCAGCCTGCGCTCCGCCGCACCGGTGAAGGCGCCCTTCTCGTGGCCGAACAACTCCGACTCGAGCAGGCTCTCGGGCAGTGCGGCGCAGTTTACCGGAATGAACGGTTTCCCTCGGCGGGGCGAGAGATCGTGGATTGCCTTCGCGACCAGTTCCTTCCCGGTCCCGGATTCCCCCTGGATCAGTACAGTGCTGGAGACCGGAGCCATCTGTTCGATCCGGACCAGCAACTCCTGAATGGGGGCACTCTCTCCCGATATGCCGGTACGCTGCTGCAGCTGGCGCCGGTCTACCAGGCGCTCGATGAGTGCTACCGTATCGGGCGGATTGATCGGTTTGACCGCGACTTCGGTGACGTCGAGACCCAATCCCTCTCGATCAGTCTGGGCGGGATCGGTAGGCTCGAGCAGCGCCAGAGTGGAGATTTCCGCGTCCCGTGCCTGAGCCACCAGCTGTTGGGCCTGAGACTCGTGGACCGCACCGGTGAGCACCAGCAAGTCAGGGTGCTCTTTCCGCAATGCTCCTCGCCCGTCGTCCATCGGCGAGATCATCACGGTACGGTGCTGGGCAGCCTCGAGCGCGGCGTTGAGTCGAACCGCCGATTCGAGGTCGTCCATGGTGATGAGAATCTTGGAGGCCATCTATGTAGCAATTGCCAATTGAAAATTTGAAATTGAAAAATTGAAAATCTGAAATTGGGGTTCTTTAACGGTGGTCCGTCGGAATCCCCCGAATCAGCTGAACTGCGTGCTCCACCAGATCATCGAGTACCGCCAAGCCGTCTCGCACACCATTGGGACTCCCTGGCAGATTCACGATCAACGTTTTCCCTCTCACGCCGGCGAGGCCGCGAGCGAGTGCGGCACGATGAAAGCCCGGGTACGCCGTCATCCGAAGCGCCTCGGGGATGCCCGGCGCTTCCCGCTCGATGACACGCTTCGTGGCTTCCGGGGTCACGTCGCGCGGGCTCAGCCCGGTACCGCCAGTCGTGAGGATCAGGTCGGCCTGGTCACGATCGGCCCATTGCGTGAGCGTCGCGGCGATGCGATGGGACTCATCGGGGACAAGATCTCGGGTTGTTACTCCAAATCCCCGTTTCTTGGCCCAGTCGGCGATGGTATCACCCGATGTGTCAGCCCTTTGCCCGCGCGAACCGGCATCGGAGATCGTCAGAACGGCGACACGTATAGTCATGGCGGTTTGGCGGTAAGGCGGTAGGGCGGTCAGCGGAAACGACGGTCATCCCCCCTTACCGCCTGTCCGCCGTACCGCCTACTTCTTCACACTCCCATCGGCATAAAACGGCTTCTTCACCACCTCCGCCGGCTGTTTCTCGCCGCGGATTTCCACTTCGAACCGGGTTCCGGCTTTCGCCGCTGCAGCCGGGAGATAAGTGGTGCCAATCGGGATGCCGAGCGACGGACTCATGGTGCCGCTCCGCACCAGGTCAACCTGCTGGCCATCATGCCAGACCGGAAAACCGTGCCGGGGTACGCTGCGCTCCAGCATCCGGAATCCCACGAGCTTGCGTTGCAAACCCTGGAGCTTCTGCACCCGCAGCGCCTGGTCTCCAACGAACGACGCGCCCTTGTCGAGCTTCACCACCCAGCCCAAGCCTGCTTCGAGCGGTGAAGTTGTGTCGTCGATGTCGTTTCCGTACAGCGCGTACCCGACCTCGAGACGCAGGGTATCGCGGGCACCCAAGCCGATCGGCGTGGCCTTTCCAGGGCCGGTCAGAGCATCCCAGATCGCCCGCACGTCCTCGGACCGGCAGTACAGCTCGAACCCATCCTCGCCGGTGTATCCGGTCCGCGAGATGAAGCACCCCTTCCCCGCCACCTTTCCGATGGCGAAGCGATAGTACCCGATGTCCGTCAGGTTCTGGTCGGTGATCGGCCCGAGCAGTTTCTCGGACGCGGGCCCCTGAAGCGCAACCAGCCCGACTTCATCGGAGATATTGCGGAGCCGCACGTTGCCGCCCTTGACCTTCTGCGCCACGAGGTGCTCCCAGTCTTTCTCGATGTTGGCCGCATTGACGACCAGCATCACCTTGTCTTCAAATCGGTAGACCGTGCAGTCGTCGATGATGGTCCCCTTGTCATTGAGCAGGGTGGAGTACTGCACCTGTCCTGTCTCCAGCGCTCCCACATCGTTCGAGGTGACGCGATTGACGAACCCGTTGCGGTCGGGGCCGGTCACTTCGAATTCACCCATGTGGCAGACATCAAAAATCCCCGCGTGCTCCCGGACCGCCTTGTGCTCGGCCAGGATTCCGGAGGGGTATTGCACCGGCATTTCCCATCCCGCGAACGGCACCAGCCGGGCGAGGAGCTCACGGTGCACGTCGTAGAGCGGGGTGCGTTTCAGGGTTGTGGCGTCAGACATTTCTGTTCCGTGGTCAGGTAAGCGGTTTCTCTCCCATCAGCATTGCCAACAGGGCCTTCTGCACGTGCAAACGGTTCTCGGCTTCGTCCCATACCTTGGACTGCGGACCTTCGATCACGCCCTCGGTGACTTCCTCTCCCCGGTGAGCGGGAAGGCAGTGCAGGAAGATCGCGTTGGGTTGGGCCAGGGCCATCAACTCCTCATCCACCGTGTAGCCCTGGAAGGCCAGCGCCCTCGTTTCGGCCTCGCCCTCTTGGCCCATTGAGGCCCAGACGTCGGTGGTGATCACGTCGGCTCCCTCGGCGGCTTCTTCCGGAAGCTCGGTGATGAGAATGTTGGTGAGCTTGCTGTTCCGCTCGAAGAGCTCGTGATCCGGCTCATAGCCTTCCGGGCAGGCGAGGCGCAGCTCGAAGCCCAGCACCCCGGCCGCATCCATCCAGCTGTTCGCCATGTTGTTTCCATCGCCGATCCAGGCGACCGACTTGCCACTCCATCCGCCGAGGCATTCCTGCACCGTCATCAGATCGGCGAGCACCTGACAGGGGTGCTGCAGATCGGTCAAACCGTTGATTACCGGGACGTCGGCATAGCGGGCCAGCTCGACCACGTCGGCCTGGGCAAAAGTCCTGATCATGATTCCGTCGACATACCGGGAAAGGACCCGGGCCATGTCCTTGATCGGCTCGCCACGACCCAGCTGAATGTCTCGGGCAGAAAGGAAAACGGCCTGGCCACCGAGCTGGTGGGCTCCGACTTCGAAGGACACCCGGGTTCGGGTGGAGCTCTTGGCGAAGACCATCGCAAGCGTCTGCCCTTCGAGCGGCCGGTTGCGATACTTCCCGCTCTTCATCTGCCCGGCAAGGTCAACGAGCTGGGAGAGTTCGGTTTTCGAGAGGTCGGGAATGGCCAGGAAGTCGCGTTTGGGCATGCCGTGCAGCGTGGAGAGGGTTCCGCCAATTTGGCAGAGGAAGGTAATGCGTACCGATGGTCCGGGGCAGGTGCCCTTTGGGCAGATGACTCTTGACCATGACCGGCTTAGGGTTAGACAACTTCGGAGAGTAGCATGCAACCCTTCGATCCCGCCGCCTTCGTCCTGGTAACCGCCCTGATAGGCGGAGTGATTCTGCTCGCCAGCGCGGTTTCCGGACTGCTTGAAAAGACCAGCATTCCTCACGTCGCGGTCTTCCTTCTTCTCGGCCTGGTGCTTGGACCTCACGGGCTGGGGTTGGTGGACTTCGGAATGCGCTCCGGTGCGCTGGTCGCAGTAGCCACTCTGAGCCTGGTGCTGGTGCTCTTCACCGACGCCCTCGGCATCAATCCCCAAGCGATGCGGAAGCATCTCGGAGTGGCCGCGGTCCTATTAGGGCCAGGCACTCTTCTCACTGCGGCAATCATCGCACTTGCCGCCGTGTTACTGCTCGGAGTCGGTCCTGCTCAGGCCGCGGTGCTCGGCGCGGCTCTCGCCTCAACCGATCCGGTCATGATGCGTGCGCTGATCCGCCGGCCGGGGGTCCGGCCGGGGGCCGCGACAGCGCTCGGGATCGAGAGCGGGTTCAACGACGCGGTCCTGTTGCCCATCGTCGTCATCGCCATGGCCTTCATCAGGGAATCGGCTCCCGCCATGGGGCAGGTGAGTCGAGTGGCGCTTGATGTGCTCGTGCTGGGGCCCGCCGCCGGTGTCGCGACCGGATATCTCGCGGTGCGCCTCCTCGAAGCGGTGCGAGGCCGCTACGGCATTCGGCGGGACTACGAGTCGATGTATGTGCTCGGCGTCGCGTTCACCGCATTCGCGTTTGCTGAATCGCTCCACGCCAGCGGCTTCATGGCCGCGTTCGCCGCTGGGCTCACGATAGACCTGCTGGATGTGGAGCTGTGTGACTGCTTCCATGATTACGGGGAAGCCACGTCCACGATGCTACTGCTGTTCACCTTCGTTCTCCTGGGACTGTCGCTCATCTGGACCGGCCTCTCGATCATGTCGGCGCAGACCCTGGCGTTCGCGGTTTTGGCGCTGGTGGCGCGGTCGCTGGTGTTGCTCGTGGCGCTGCCACGCAACGCGGTAGACCCCGAAAGCAGGAAACTGGTGGTGTGGTTCGGCCCGCGCGGGCTAAGCTCACTCCTTCTGGTGTTGCTTCCGGTCTTCGCGGGCGTCGAGGGGAGTGATGCGTTATTCGCGCCGGCCGCGACCGTGGTGCTGCTCTCCGTCGTGGTGCACGGAGGGATGCTGGCCCTCTGGATTCGCAAGCTCGAACCGGCGCAGGTGAGCGCGG
>DATIOP010000384.1:0-5167 GCA_035472975.1 Gemmatimonadales bacterium | reverse complement strand
CGGCAACGCGGTGCGCAACGGCATGAAGTGGGACGATGCGCTGCGTGCCATTACCCTGGAGCCTGCCAAGGCCATGGGCGTAGACGGGAGATACGGAAGCCTCGAGGTGGGCAAGGTGGCCGACGTGGTGGTCTGGAGTGGGGACCCGCTCGACTTTGCCTCGGCGGCGGAACACACCTATATCAAGGGTGTCGAGATCTCGAAGGAGACGCGGCAGACGGAGTTGCTGGAGCGGTATAAGACGCTGCCGCCAAAATATTAATTAGCCGGCATTACGCATGAGTTCGACACCCGCCACGATCGACATAGCAGTCAAACGCGCCGAGGAAGCGCTGCGCGATAGGGAGGAGCGCTACCGCACCCTCTTCGACGCCATGGATGAGGGCTACTGCATCATCGAAATCCTCTTCGACGCTCAGCAGCAACCCGTCGACTACTGCTTCATCGAAGTGAACAGCAGCTTCGAGCGCCAGACCGGAATGCACGACGTGGTCGGAAAGCGCATGCTGGAGTTCGTCTCTACCATCGAATCGCATTGGCTGCAAAACTACGGCAAGGTGGCGCTCAGCGGCGAGGGCATTCGCTTCTCCGGTGAGTACAGCGGATTGCACCGATACTTCGATGTCTACGCCTTTCGGGCAAAGGGCTGGCCGGAACGGCACGTCGCGGTGCTCTTTGCCGATGTGACGCAGCGAACCCGCGCCGAACAAGCGCTGCGCGAGGCCGACCGGCGTAAGGACGAATTCCTGGCGATGCTGGCCCACGAGCTCCGCAACCCTCTCGCCGCTATCCGCAACGCCGTCCAGATCCTGCTGCAGAAAGAGACTGACGCAGCGACCGTCCGCTCGGCTGCCGAGATCCTGGACCGACAGGTGGAGCACACTGTACGCCAGGTTGACGACCTGCTCGACGTCAGCCGCATCAGTCGGGGCACGATCGAACTCCGCAAGGAGCGAACCGAGCTCGACCCGGTCGTGAACCATGCCGTCGAAACGATCCGGCCGCTATGCGAGAGCCTCGGTCATGAAATCACCGTTACGCTCCCGCCCAAACCCCTCTACGTCGGCGGGGACCCAGTTCGGCTGGCGCAAGTTGTGGGCAACCTGCTGAGCAATGCCTGCAAGTTCACCGACAGGGGCGGTCGCATCTGGCTCACGGTCGAGGAAGAGGGCGACCAGGCGGTGGTACTGGTCCGTGATACGGGCATCGGCCTTGGCGCCGACCAGCTGGGCGGAATCTTCGAGCTCTTCGCGCAAGTCGATACTTCGCTGGAGCGCGCGCGCGACGGCCTGGGACTCGGTCTTACCCTGGTCAAGAAACTGGTGGAAATGCACAACGGGACGGTCGAAGCGCGCAGCGCGGGCTTGGGTCAAGGGAGTGAATTCATTGTGCGCCTTCCTTTGCTGCGCGGCCGGCCGCCGGCACCGCCGCGACAACCCTCCGGCGTCAAAGCGGTGGCTTTGCTTCCCCGTCGCATTCTGGTCGTGGACGACAACCGCGACTCGGCAAACAGCCTCGCAATGCTGTTGAAACTGCTGGGCCACACCGTGGACACCGCTCAGGACGGACTCGAAGCGGTTGAGAAGGCGGTGACGTTTCGGGCTGATGTCATCCTGCTCGACCTCGGCATGCCACGACTGAACGGCTACGAAGCGGCGCGCCGCATTCGGGAACAGCACCAGAAGGGTTTGAAGTTGGTGGCTCTGACCGGATGGGGTCAGGAGGATGACCGCCGCCGCACCGGCGAAGCTGGCTTCGATGCACACCTTGTTAAGCCGGTTGACCTGGCCGCGCTAAAACAATTGCTGGCGGAGTGGGGCGCCGGCTAACAAGCCGCTGCAGCTGACTGCGCTGTACTTCCAATAGAACACCGATTTGCACCACTTCGGGCTCGGCACCTGCAGGTGAAATGCGGGCGTTAGCCGGCTTGGTGTGTCGCGCTGACGCAGCTTCCGTGATACAATGTCCCTCTCGGCGCCGCAGCGGGGTGGGCGGGCGCTCGATGAAGGGCGCTATCACCGCGGCCGGTGCGAGGTTCTCGAATTGCCCTCGTGCCGAGCAGCACGGGCGGACAACAGGACGGGTGCGACATGAGCAACCGTAAGAACCCATCCGGTATGACGACTGATTCGCTCCAGGCCGAGGTCCGGGACCGCTTCGGCGTGTTGCCCAATTTCTTCCGCCTCGCGGCCGGCACGCCGGAGATTACGACGAACCTGTGGGGGTTCGCCCGGTTTGGCTACCTCGACAACCCGATGCCGTCCCTGTTCAAGGAGCGGCTGTTCGTCTACCTGTCCCGGTTCTGCGATGTGCGCTATTGCATCGCTCGGCACGTCGGGTTCCTGGTCGGTTTGGGACGGCCGGCGGGCGACCGGCAGTCTCCGCCGGAGACGATCGAACAGGTGGTCCGGCTGGTCCGCCGCCCGCTCCCGCGGGGCGACGAGCTCGAACCTCACCTGGCACTTCTTGAGGCGGCGCCCGCACCTCTCCCTTGTCTGCCAAAGTCGGACACGCCGGCCGAGGAAGCTATTTTCGCCTGTGCCACGCACGTCTTTCTGCAAACGCCGCAAGCGGCCCGGTGTCTGGAAGCGCTCCAGCGAAGCGCGGGCGGCGAGACGTTTGAACACCTCCTGGTCTTCCTCGCCTTTGTCCGCACGGCCCACTTCTGGACCAAGGTGCATCCCGAACTCGAGGTCGAGGACGACGTGCAGCGGTTATTGGAGACTCACGAGGCGCTGGCCGAGTGCGTGCTGAACGACCCGGAGGCGTCGGCCTGCGAGACGACGCAAACGATCCTGGAGGAACTGCATGCGCTCCGCCGGGAGCGGGCGCTGCGCAAGGAAATGGAGAGGGCGCTGGAGACCGATCGCCGCAAGACCGAGTTCCTGGCGATGCTGGCCCACGAGCTGCGCAACCCGCTGGCCCCGATCAGCAACGCCGTGGAGATCTTGCGACGGTCCGGCGACGACGAGCAGCAGCGGAAGCGGGCCACCGAGATGATCCATCGTCAAGTCGGCCAGGTGGTGCGTCTGGTGGACGACTTGCTGGACGTGAGTCGCATCAGCCAAGGCAAGATCGAACTGCGTCGGGATCCGGTCGAACTGGCCTCGGTCGTCGAGCACGCCGTGGAAGCCGCCCGCCTGCTCTGCGCGACCATGGGCCATGAATTGACGGTCACGCTGCCGCCACAGCCGGTGTACCTGAAAGGCGACGCGGCGCGGCTGGCGCAAGTCGTCGGCAACTTGCTGAACAACGCCTGTAAGTTCACGGAGAAGGGCGGGCGGATTCGCTTGATCGTCGAGCGCGAGGGCAAGCAAGTTCTCCTCCGCGTGCAAGACACGGGCATCGGCATTGCTGCGGAGCAACTGGCTCCCATCTTTGAGATGTTTACCCAGGTTGATACGTCGTTCGAGCGTCCCCGAGACGGGCTTGGTCTTGGGCTGCCACTGGTCAAGTCACTGGTGGAAATGCACGAGGGCACCGTGGAAGCTCGCAGCGCGGGCCTCGGACAAGGGAGTGAATTCGTTGTGCGCCTGCCATTGCTACGCGGCCTGCCGCCGGCTTCGTCGCGACAACCGCCCGGCGTCAAGCCGGTGGCAACTCTTCCCCGTCGCATTCTGGTCGTGGACGATAACCGCGACTCGGCAAACAGCCTCGCAATACTGTTGAAACTGCTGGGCCACACCGTGGACACCGCCAACGACGGACTCGAGGCGGTTGAGAAGGCGGTGACGTATCGAGCTGATGTCATCCTGCTTGACATCGGCATGCCACGGCTCAACGGCTACGACACGGCGCGCCGCATTCGGGAACAGCACCAGAAAGATTTGAAGTTGGTGGCTCTGACCGGGTGGGGGCAGGAGGATGACCGCCGCCGCTCTGGCGAAGCTGGCTTCGATGCCCACCTCGTTAAGCCGGTTGACCTGGCCGCGCTACGACAATTACTGGCGGAGTGGAGCGCCGACTAAGAAGCCGCTGCAGCAGACCGGGGGTGCCACGCGCTCACCCTTCCTGAGTCGCGAAGCCACAATATCTTCCAGAGGGGTTTCTGTCACCGAGGTACCATATGCGACGGCTCCTTGGCTTACCTCTGCTCGCCCTGCTGATCCTGGGCGGCTGCGATTCGACCAACGCTCCCACCTCTCGCAATGCCGGTACGTGGAGCA
This sequence comes from Gemmatimonadales bacterium, assembly GCA_035472975.1. Lineage (GTDB taxonomy): Bacteria > Gemmatimonadota > Gemmatimonadetes > Gemmatimonadales > GWC2-71-9 > DATBGE01. The sequence continues at coordinate 1,001 of DATIOP010000384.1, read as the reverse complement.
CGCTGCCCATCCCTTCGGGCGGAGCGACTGTATTCTCGCTCGACACCGTAGGCGCCTGGGTGCGGGGTGAGGGGGAGGAGTTCGGACTGATGGGGCGTGCCCAAGGCGGGTTCACCATTACCGGCCACCAGTCCTATCCCGCGATTACCCTGACCCTCTCCTATGGCTCAGGGCGCACCGCGACCTACTCCGCCAGCTTCCAAACTCCCGACCAACTGGTGGGGACCTGGACGGTGCCCGGACAAGCGCCCGTGGATTCCCTGATCTTCTTGCGTCAGTAGACCGCGCGGCAGCACTTCATCGGATCTTGGCAGCACAACTTCAATCCAGCTATTCTGGTGTTTAGAGGGCTTGAACGACCTCACGTGTTCCGGTTCTATCACGCGTTCAAGCAGGCCAATAAGGGACGCACACAGTACCTCAAGACGCTGGAGGCGGAGATGTTCAGCGACCTAGGGGTGTGAATGGCCTGCACCCGCCCGTTCCCCTTCGCCGAGGCTTTGGAACCCGATGCCCACCAAGACCGTCCTCGATTCTCCCCGTATCCCGCGCCTGGGCCCCTACTCACAGGCCGTCCGTGTGGGAGACCTCATCTTCACAGCCGGCCAAGCGGGCATCGACCCTGCGACCGGCAAGGCGGCCGGCGACAGCTTCATCGCTCAGGCCCGGCAGGCGTTCACCAATCTCCGTATCCTCCTTGAGGACGCAGGAAGCAGCATGGATCAGGTCGTGAAAGTCACCTGTTTCGTGACGGAAGCCGAGGCGTTCGCGAGCCTCAACGAACTCTTTGCCGAATTCTTTCCCGCTTCGCCACCGGTCCGTTCCACGCCGGTTGTCGCCCTGCCGCGCGGGCTTAAGTTCTCGATCGACGCCATCGCCGTGGCGAGGTGACTCACGGCAGGCAGGAGAGCACAGTCTAGAGTAAATGGACTGAGGACTGGGGACTGAAATATTTTCGTCAGATTGCGGACGTTGCTCTGGGCGATAACGGCTGGTGGACT
>DATIOP010000383.1:0-14341 GCA_035472975.1 Gemmatimonadales bacterium | reverse complement strand
GCCTGGTCGTCAAGTTGCTCGCGCACGAAGGGCACCTGCTGGAAGTAGCTGCCGCCTTCACCACCGGGCTTCAACCCCAGCCGCTTGAACTCGCTCGCGATGTATTCCGCCGCCTTGAAGTTCCCGATGGATCCGGGCTCTCGTCCGCCCATCGAATCGTCGGCCAGAAGGAAGAGTCTGACTCGCAAATCTTTCGCGGAGATGTCGGTGGAGGTGGCTGCCCGACTGGCCATCTGAGCCGCCGCGGTATTGGCGGCGAGGAGTAGCAGCGCACCGGCGAGTGAGACGCGCATGGGGGACACCTTGAGGATGACGAAACCTGAGAGGAGGGACCGGCAGCCGTACGTGGTCCGGCGGCCGCCGGGTTCAGGGCTCTACTTTCTCGTCGCGAACAGCAACCCGTCCCTGATCGGGACGATACTGGCCGTCCAGCGCGGGTCGTTCATGACCAGCCGGGTTAATTCCCGTACGCCCTGGGTGTCTGCGGAGCGGTCACTCTGATCCAGGACCTTCCCGCTCCAGAGCAGATTGTCCACGATCAGGACTCCGCCGGGACGGAGCTTGGAGTAGATGACGGGAAGTGATGCGGGATACCCGGCCTTGTCGATGTCGTTGAAGATGAGATCGAACGGTCCCGCCGTTTCCCGCAGGGTGGCGACGGCCTCGGCGGTGTGGTATTGGACCAGCTCATCGAGGCCGAGTGCGGTAAGGTGCCCCCGGGCGCGATCGGACAGCTCGGCATCCCACACCGTGTGATGCACAACGCCGCCGCCGTTTTCCTTCACTCCCCGGGCAAACCACGCAGTCGAGTAACCGAACCCACTGCCCAATTCGAAGACGCTGCGAGCACCGCAGAGACGGGTTACCAGATAGCAGAAGTAGCCAGCCGCCGGGCCGATGATCGGGAAGTTGGTCCTGGCCGCCGCGGCTTCCATGGCCTGGAGCTCGGGGTCGCGAGACGGGACCAGCGAATCGAGGTAGCGGGAGATTTCAGGAGGAAGCAGCTCCATGGCCTTAGCGCGTCCGGTCAGCCCTTCTGCTTCGGAAGCGGCCGAAGCTCTCCATCGCTGATCCGCACCGCGGTGCCTCCCACCCTTACCTGCTTCACCTTCCCCTGCCGAATATCGGCCTCGACGTCGAGCAGACTGGGCCTCCCCATTTCGAAGCCCTGCTCGATCCGCCAGCGCAGCGTGCCTTCCCGTGTGGAATCGCGCGAAGCGAGGTAGCCCGCTATGGCAGCCGCGGCGGAACCGGTGGCGGGATCTTCGACGATTCCGAGGCCGGGGCCGAACATCCGGGCACGCAGAGCAGATCCTTTCAGCTCCGGGTCTCGGCAGAAGACGTACACCGCCGGCGCCCAGTAGTGAGCCAGAACCGCTCGCCAGGCACCCCCATCGACCTGAACCCGGGCGAGAACCGACCGATCCCGCACCGGAACGAAAAGGTAGGGAACGCCGCACGACCAGGCCTGGGGTGCGTCGGAGGCATCCAGGAGATCTCCAGGCCCCAGATTGAGCACCGCCGCCAACTCCGACGAGTGCGGTGGTGGCGGGCCGAACGTGGGAAGTGCCGGTGCCGCCAGCTCCACGAAGGGCAGCTTCCCCTTTCGCTGCGTGATGCTGACCTGAACCGGTCCCGCTTCCTCTTCCAAGACTATGTTCGTTCTATCGCCTTTGAGCGGGAAGGCCCGAAGCGCGGCGAGCAGGTACGCGGTGCCGATCGTCGGGTGCCCGGCGAACGGCAGCTCTTCCGCGGGAGTAAAGATGCGGAGGTGGCGGGTATTTCGCGGATCCCGCGGCGGCCGCACGAAGACCGTCTCGGACAGGTTGAATTCGGCCGCGATTCGCTGCATCTCGTCCTTGGCCAGTTCAGGAGCCTCGGGGAACACAGCGAGCTGATTCCCGCCGAAGGGACGATCGGTGAAGACGTCCAGCGTGTGAAAGTGCAGTCCTTCCGCCATGGCTATCGCATCCCGGATAAGAGCAACAGATAGAACTTCACTCCCCAGCCCACGTTGTCTATCGACAACCGCTCGTCGTTCCCGTGCACCTCGTAGCGGTTCTCTTCAATAGGAATCAGATACGGATCGAGCCCATAGGTAATGATGCCGACCTGGGCGTAACTCGGCCGGTCGCTGGCGCCGGGGCTCACCGGGGTCGCGATCGGGATCCCGGGCAGCATCTCTCCGGCGACGTGCTCGATCGCCTTGAACAGCTCGGTGTCGAGCGGCGCGTCATAGCGGGGAGGAATCGGTGCGATCTCCTCCAGTTTGACGCTCGTGTCGGCGATGATCCGGCGCAGTTCCTTCGTAAAGGCAACCGGATCCTCATCGGGAAGCAACCGGATATCGAGTTCGGCGGTGGCCCGCTGGGGAATGGTATTGGTCTTGTTGCTCCCGACCAGAACCGTTGGCGAAATAGTATTTCGCAGGAGGGCGTTCCGCTCTGGCTCGCTCAACAACCAGGCCCGACCGGCCTGAGATTTCAGCGCGGTGCGAGGATCGGCCAGATACTTCCGGCCTTCGGGACTGGTCTCGATCGTGGCGAGCGCCTTGAAGAACCGCTCGACCGCCGGAGTGAGGTGCAGCGGTGTCTGCCAGGCCGATACTCGCTCGATGGCCCTTGCCAGCCTTGGCACCGGATTCTGATCGCCGATCGGCACCGAGCCGTGGGAGGTCTTTCCTTCCACGACGAGCCGAGTCCAGAGGGGACGCTTCTCCCCCACGTCGATGCCGAACCAGCGAACCTTGCCCCCTTCCACTCGCGTGTCCGCCCCTTCGGTGAGCAGGTATTCGACATCCTGCAGCAGGTCGGGGTGCCGCTTGACGAAGATGATGGCGCCGTCGCCATTCACCTCCTCATCCGCGTTGCCGATGTATACGAGGTCCCGATCCAGCTGCATACCGGAGCGTTTGATCCCAATCAGGGCCATGAGCTGGATGATGCCATGGCCCTTCATGTCGATGGCACCGCGGCCATACACGTACCCGTCCTTCACAAGGCCTTGAAAGGCGGGCACCGTCCACTGACTGTCGGTCACCGGGACCACATCCATGTGATGTACCAGGGCGATCGCCTTCTTCTTTCCATTGCCCTTGAGGCGGGCGTAGAAATTGGCCCGACCGGATCCCAGCTCCGCGGTGTCGAGGATCTGGCCTTCGATTCCCTCCCGGGCCAGCACGTCCTTCAACCAGCGCGCGGTGGCCAACTCGTTACCGGGCGGGTTGGTGGTGTTGATCGCCACGTATTGGGAGAGCAGCTGTACCGCCTCGTCCCGTAACTGATCGTAGTCGAAGGGGCTGGATTGCGCGCGGAGCGAGAGCGGCGCGAGGAGACAAAGCGCGGCGACGCGCATGTAAAGACGAATCATCTGTCGACTCTGGACTACTTCGCCAGCGGATCGGGCTGCATGAATCCGAGGATGTTGCCCTCCGTGTCCTTTCCATAGGCGAGCCAGCCCACTCCGGGAACAGCCATCTTGGGGAGCGCCAGCTTACCGCCGAGAACCGTCAGCTTCTCGATGGTCTGATCCACCGAGTCAGTGTCTACGGTGCAGACATAGGCGTTCACGGCAGCGGCTTCCGCTGGGGGTGAGCCCATGCGCTTCACGAGGCCGCCATCAATGCCCGGTGTGCCTTCGCTCCCGGTCTTGATGAGCCAATACTCCATCGGGCCTTCCCACTTGGTAAACTGCCAGCCGAGGAGGCTTTCGTAGAACTTCACGGCGCGTGACGGATTGTCAGCGTGGATCTCGAAGTGAATTGGGCGAGGCATGGGAGAAAGCGGGAACGGGGGACAGGGAACAGGGAACAGGGCCTCCAACCGACAATGAGAACCGGCGACAGCGAACCTACCTCACCTCAGGGTCCTCGTCCAGCAATACTTACTACCGGAGTGTGTAGCTGAAACGTATCCTTTCTCCCCTGACACCTGACCCCTGATCCCTGATCCCTGATACCTAGATGCTCTTCCTCAACAACCTCCTCCGCTACTTGGCCGTCTTCCTGCCGCTCACCTGCGTGCTCGGCCTGGTAGAGGGCGCCATCAGGAGCATGTGGGGGTTCAATCCTGCCGAGCTTCGGTATCAGGCGGGCGCCTGGGGGGTATTCGAGGCGCCGGGACTACTTCTCATCGCCCTGCCGACGGTCTTGCTCCTCGCCGGGGCGGTTCGCCTTCTCGGCCGGGGCAAGGACGCCCCTCGCAGATTGCTCGCCGCTGTGCTCGCACCGATCTTCGTGTGGATCGGAGGTCTGCTCCTTGGTCCCTTCGGAGGGCAGCTCTTGCTGGCCTTTCCCTTTGCCTGGATAGCGAGCGGGATCATCTATGGCTTGGTGTTCAAATTGTCTCCTCATGACGTACTCCCCTCCAGCTCTGATTCCGCCATGCGCGCCGCCTCTTCATTGCTGCTTGTGTTTGCTTTGTCGCTCCCTCCTATGCCCGCCAGTGCGCAGAAGAATCCCAACATGCTGACCGAGAAGGAGAAACAGGATGGCTGGCGACTCCTGTTCGATGGCTCGACCACGAATGGGTGGCGCGGGTTCAAGAAGAACAGTGTACCAGACGGCTGGAAGGTCGTTGACGGCGCGATCACTCGAGTCGGGGAAGGCGGTGACCTGATCACCAACGACGAGTTCGGCAACTTCGAGCTCGCGCTGCAGTGGAAGATCGCTCCGGGCGGCAACAGCGGGATCATGTACCGGGTCACCGAAGACGCCGACGCCACCTACGAAACCGGTCCCGAGATGCAGGTGCTGGACGACGCAGGCCATGCCGACGGCAAGTCACGATTGACTGCGGCCGGCTCCTGTTTCGGGCTGTACCCCTCACCCGCTGGTCTTCTCAAGCCAGTCGGCGAGTGGAACTCCGTCCGGATAATCGTGAACGGAAACCACGTGGAGCACTGGCTCAACGGAACCAAGGCGGTGGAGTACGAGCTGGGTAGTCCCGACTGGGAGGCCAAGGTCAAGGCGAGCAAGTTCGCGCAGTGGCCCGGTTACGGGCGTGCGACCCGCGGTCATGTCGCGATCCAGGACCACGGCGATCGGGTGGCGTATCGGGGGATAAAGGTGAGGGTGTTGCAGTGATTCATCGGTTGTGGGTTGTGGGGAGTGGGTTGTTGGGAACTGAGAGCTTCGACTACTCTGCGCTCCCCACCACCCACAACCCACCACCTACTCCCCATCACCTGCTCCCCACCGCCCAATGAACAAGACCAAACTGTCGGCCATGATGTTCCTGCAGTACTTCATCTGGGGCGCCTGGTTCGTCACCATGGGCACCTATTTGGGGACGACACTGGGCTTCGACGGGCGGCAGATCGGGCTGGCGTACGGTGCCACCGCCATCGCGGCCATCATCTCGCCGTTCTTTGTCGGGATGGTGGCCGACCGGTTCTTCGCCACCGAGAAGATCCTCGCCTTACTGCATATCCTCGGTGCGGGGCTCCTCTACTGGGTCTCGACCCTCACGACCTTCGCCACCTTCTATCCGGTGCTGATCGGCTACGGGCTCTGCTACATGCCGACTCTGGCACTGACCAATTCCATCTCTTTTGATCACATGAAGGATCCGTCCCGGGAGTTTCCTCAGATCCGGGTGCTGGGCACCATCGGGTGGATCGTGGCGGGCCTCATCGTAGGCCGGCTGGGTCTCGAGGCTACCGCCGTCCCCTTACGGATTGCCGCCGGCGCTTCGCTGCTGCTCGGTCTCTTCTCGCTGTCGCTGCCCCACACTCCACCGCATGCCGCGGGGAAGCCTCTCAGTGCCCGCGATGTACTGGGACTCGATGCGTTGAGCCTGCTGCGCGACCGGTCGTTCACCACGTTCGTCGTCGGTTCCTTTCTGCTCTGCATCCCGCTCCAGTTTTACTACGCTTTCACCAATCTCTTCCTGAACGAAAGCGGGATGGCTGAGCCGGCGAGCAAGATGACGTTGGGCCAGATGTCGGAGATCGGCTTCATGGTGCTGCTCCCGTGGTTCCTCTTCCGCCTCGGGGTCAAGCGGATCCTCCTGATCGGCATGGCGGCCTGGGCGGCGCGCTATGCACTGTTCGCCTACGGCGACACGCACGACATGATCTGGATGCTTTACCTCGGCATCCTGCTGCATGGAGTCTGCTACGATTTCTTCTTCGTGACCGGCCAGATCTACACCGACGAGCAGGCCGGTCCCCGCATTCGCGCGGCGGCTCAGGGATTCCTCGCTTTCCTGACGCAGGGCGTGGGTTATCTAATCGGGGCGTACGTCTCAGGGGCCGTTGTGAAGAGCTACACTATCCCGGCTGGCGGGCACGACTGGCGCCATGTCTGGCTGGTGCCGGCCACGATGGCGGTGGTGGTGCTGGCGGTGTTCGCGGTCTTGTTCAGGCCAGCACGTCGATAGTCGATGGTCGATGGTCAAACGTCGATGGTCGATGGTCGATGGAGGTGGAGTAGGGCGGACCATCGACTATTGACCATCGACCGCTGTAGGTGAAGTAAGGGCCCAGCACTGGGGAGGCGCTGGACCCTTTCACTCCGGACGGTGGGCTGATCAGAATTTGATTGTCAGGCCGGCCGAAGTGATAAGATCATTTTGGGTTTTCCCTTTGCCGTCGACGGAAGCGCTGTATACGTAGTCTTCCACATCCAGCCGGAACCCAAGTGTCTGGTTAATAGGGAACCTGAAGCCCGCTCCAAAGAGGCCGCCCAAGTTCGTCTTACTAGTCGATTGGTCGAGGCCGTAGTGACCGCGCCGTACGATCGCGGGACCGGCGCCAACGTGAAATCCTACCGGCGACATGCCGGGACTCAACCCAACCATCAGCTTGACCCCGCCAGCGAAGACGTCGATGCTGCGGGTCTCGTTGATGTTGGCTCCCGCCACCACTTTGGCCGGGCTCAATCCGGCGACTGCCTCAACACCCAGGATATTGGTGCCCCAGAACGTGAACCGGGCACCACCGGCAAAACTGTTACGCCGGTTGATGCTGGTAGCGATCAAGCTTGCACTGCGATCCGAGCTCAGTGGTGCTGACATCGCGGCCCAGACGCCCAGACTGGTGCTGCTTTCATGACTATTCTGAGCGTGGACCAGGGACGGAATAATCGTCGCGAGCCCGGCGAGCATGAGGCCGAATGCGAGGACGCGAAGTAGACGTTTGATCGACATCCAATCCTCCCCTCGCGATGCCAGAGTACGCCATCGAGACCGGAAGCAGCGAAGGCGCGAGAGCCTGAATGTCAGCTCAGCGCGCCTTCACCTGATGGGGCTCAACCCCATCCGACAAGGTGGACGGACAACCGTCAGCCCGTCCTATCAATCTGGAAGTCAACCTATCAGCATATCTCTCGACTGGATGTGGCAACTGTCACACCATTCCTGCTCATCTCTCCCGATTGAGGTGGGAGGGAAACCGGCACCGGTTCCGGTGCCGATTCCCTTCGATGTGGCAGGCGTCCTGCGGGGTCCAGAAAGTTATCGAGCGGGCTCAAGTGCTCTGACTCCGTCATTCCAACGAGGGCCCGATCATTCACTTCTTCGTTCGCGATATCTGTGAGCTCGGTCTCCACCGCTTCCTCCTCCTGGAGACTCATCGCCAGCAGATCGGCGATGTCGTCCAGTCCGAGCATGGTGGCATAGTTCCCGGCGCTTGCGTAGGCGGCAATCTCGTAATGGGAGATGCGCTGGGCCACGGCGATGATGGCGGCATCAACCACGCTTTGGGTTCCGATGGAGCGAAGGACGGTGCGTACTTCCTCGATCATCCCTTCCATGCCGCGGCAGCGCTGGCCGCCGGGGAAGGTTTCGAGGGCCTCGCAGATGACCTGCAAACGGTCCACGTGCTCCTCGGTCCGCCGAAGGTGATGATTGAGCGCGCGACGCAGGCTCGGAGCGCCCGAGCCTTTGATCATGGCGGGCAGAGTCCTCGCCAGCTGTGTCTCCGCGCTGTGCAGATCCTTCAAGGCGAACAGGAGCAGGTCCTTCATCGAAACGAGCGGCATTTCTCTCTCCTGTGAGATCTCAGAGCATGCCACCGCTCAGGCGCGACTCGCGGCACGTGTGCGGCGGTCTCTGCGGTATTCATCCAGGTTTCGGCGATCGGAAACGAGCACTGGCAGAATGGTTGCCAGGAGAACGACGACAAAGAGGTAGAACAGCGTCCGCAAGGCCTCGGTCGCAAAAAAGATCCCGCCTGCACCGAACATCGTTGTCACCAGCGCGACCACGAGCAGACCCATCGCCCAACGCAGCATAGTCCCCTCCTCTCGCGGCCCGCGGACTCAGCGGCCGGTCAGAACCCTGCGTTCGAAATCCTCCACCTGGCGCTCCAGCTCCGCCCGTGCCACTCCATAGCGCCGTTGGAGCATTCCGATGAGCTGGTCACGCCGGCCCGCGATAATCGAGACCTCGTCCGCGGTCAGCCGACCCCATTGCTCAAGGATCTTTCCTCTCAGGCGTGTCCACTGCCCTTCTACCGTATCAAGATTCATCGAATCCCAACCCTTACTGCTTCATGCCTCACGGTACCGGAACGAACGAAGGCGCGGATTCGCGCATCTCCCGTGTGGAGAGCGGTCATCGCGCGCCTTCGACTCGCAAAGCCTCCTTCGCTCCGCTCGACAAGGCTTCCGCTGATGGTTACCGCACCCGGCCGGGGTCAGGCCCGGCCGAGCGTGGTGACCGGTAATACGATCTATGACTGCAGCAGCCATTAACACAAAAGGCGCGGCGACCTCTCGAGGAGGGTCGTTCGCGCCTTCGACTGATGAGGCCGGAGCCTCATCCGACAAGGTGGCGGGATCCAAGCCCCGCCTATTTTGGCTGCGGGGCTATGTTAAGAAATAGTTCTTAATCGCGCAAGTGAGCATTGTCACAGATAGGTCTAGGACTTTAGGCACCCGGATCTAAATTTCAGTTGTGCTCCAGTAGCAGCTCCAGCCTCTGACGCAACTCCCCGAGTGCCTTGGACTTGAAGGCATTCTTAGTCTCCTCGAGGACCCGGATCGTCTCCCGGACCGCCTCCTGGAGCTGGGCTCCCCGGGGGCAATTCAGCAGCTGACATGGGTGCTGTCCCACTGGCTGACCCGCCAGGGCACGTCCCAGCTGCTCCAGATCGGTGAGCGATCCCATCACATTCCGCAGCGTAAGCGAGAGGAACACGTCGATGCCCGCCGTGGGCGATGCCGAGTTGCCTTCCGGCCCAGACAGGGTCTTCAGCTCCTTGCGCCACTCCTGCAACCGCTGCTCCGCGCTCTGCATGGCCTGATAGGAACGGAACCGGGTGACCGCAGTTTGGATCCGCGGTAGCAGGTCGGAAAAAACCACCGGCTTGACCAGGTAGGCCGCGACCGGCAGTTCCACGCAGGCCATAGCCGACCGGAGCGACGGGACTCCGGTAATAACCATCACGGGCAGACCACCTCTCGCGGCCGTGATCTGGCGGATCAGAGAGAGGTCGGCGTTGCCGGGCATCTCCAGATCGGTGACCAGGAGGTCGTAATTGTTCTCCGAGGCCCGAGCCAGTGCGCTCGCGCCATCCTGGACCGTATCGCACTCGAAGCCTTCTTTTCGAAGGAGATCCGCAGTAGAACTGAGGAACGTCTCTTCATCGTCGGCAAGGAGGATCCTGCCGCGCATCGTCATGAGATTGCTCCTGCATGTCGGGTCCCGAGGGGCAACCGCACCACGAACTCGGTGCCGCCTTCAGGAACGTCAATGATTTCTACCTGCCCGCCCAATGCGTGCACCGAGCGGCGGACCAGCGAGAGGCCTAGTCCCATGCCACCGGTCCTGGTACTGGATGGCTTGGTGGTGAAGAACGGCTCGAAAATTCGCTCTCGAATCTCCTGCGGGATGCCTGGTCCGTTGTCTTTGACCCGCAGCTCGAACATGCCATCCTCACCTGCCGCGGTGACCCAAACCGTTCCCCCCTTTGGGGATGCCTCCACCGCGTTCTGCACCAGGTTGTAAAGCGCTTGACGGAGCAGGGCATCGGGAAGCTGTACGACTTGAGGCGCCCGCTGCAAGTCCACCTTGATGGTCACCTTCGAGTCGCGGTTTACCTGGCCAAGGAGAGCCACGGCGTCGCCAACCACGTTGGGTATGGATGTTTCCCGAGCGCCGTCGGTGTCAGGGCGGTACGTCTCATACAGCTGCCGGGTCACGCCGGCGATCCGGCTGATCTCCCGTTCGATGGCGCCGACGTAACTGTGATGCGGGTGATTCTCGGGGACCGCGTCCTTGATGAGCAGGAAGGAGTTCTGAATGCCGGCCAGCGGATTATTGATCTCGTGCGCGACGCGCGCCGCCAGCCGGCCCATGGTCGAAAGCGACTCGACCTCGCGCAGCTGGTCTTCGGCCTGCCTGCTGGCAGTAACGTCTCTCCCCTCGGCGAGCAGCTGCACCACCCTGCCTTCCGTATCCATGATCGGGGTCAGCGAAAAATCGATGATGGCGTGGTATCCCTCGCCGGCGTCCAGCTCCATCTCCTGCCTCACCGTCTTCCCTTTGCAGGCCTCGACGAATGCGGCGCGCAAGGCTTCGCGGCTGGCGGGACTATTCACCCAGATCTCAGTATCCCAGAGCGGCACACCACGTAACTGCTCAATGGTAGTACGGGAGAAATCGAGCGCGGTGCGATTCGCCTCGAGCACCCGCCCTTCGAGGTCGAGCAGCTTCTGCAGCTGGTAGGCGCTGTCGAAGCAGGCCCTGAACCTCCGCTCGCTGGCCTCGAGCGCCTCGTCCGTCCTTTTCCGCTCGGTCACGTCGGCGCTGATACCCAGCACCCGGAGCGGCACGCCACTTGGCGCTCGTTCCACGACTCTGCCTCGATCGATGACCCAATGCCAGCCGCCGAGGTGGTCCCGGATCCGGTATTCGGCCTCGAAACTTTCAGTCTTGCCCGCGAGGTGCGCTGCCATCGCCGCCTGCACCGCGGCGCGATCGTCGGGGTAAATGAGAGACATCCAGCTGTCGATCTTGGCCGGAAACTCAATCGGGCCATAACCCAGATGGCGCCAGAGTGTCGCACTCCGGATCGCCGCGCCGCTCGGCACATCCCACTCCCAGATTCCGTCGGTCGCTGTCTCGAGCGCGAGATTGAGGCGAACTCTTTCCACCAGACGGGCCCGCGACCAGGTCATCTGGGCCAGCCGCACGGTGAGCGGCAGGAGAGCGGTGACCAGCAGGCCTGCCAGCAGAAGCAGATCGGGAAGCTTCGACCGCAGCCGCTGGAGTGTCTCTCTCGTGGCGCCGACTTGAAGCTGCCAGTTGAGATCGCCCAGCTTGAATGAGGACCGGTCCATGAGATTCCGGGCGCCGGCTGGTGGCTCCCGCGAGGTCAGGAGACTCGCGCCCCTCGAAGTCAGGATGGTAAAGGCGTATCCCTCACCCGGGTTGTCCAACACCGGCTCCAGCAGGCCCGCGGCGTCGAAGACGCCAAGCACATAGCCGCTGCACCCTGCGGGTGCGCAGACAGGTACGGCGGCCGCAAAGGTCTGTCCCTCGGCCCCGATGCCGAAATACATCGTGGCCGAATGCCACGATGACGGTGGAACTCCACCGAGTGCCGCCTCCAGTCCCCGCTGCAATTGGGAGCGCAGCGTGTCGGCATCGGAGGTGGGCGGTGCTATGTAGGTGACCTTCGAGGTCGAATCGGTCCAGGCGATTGCGAGGAGCCCGTCGATATCGCGAGTGATCGCCACCATGCTGTTCAACCAGTTGAACGACTGGGGCCTGGGAGGCGAGCTGAACCGTGCAATGCGACCCAGGAGCCGGGTGCCGGTCTGGACCTGGCCGTAGATCTCTCGCCTTGCGGTCCGCGCCGCGATCGTCGCTTGGCCGCGGACCCGATCGTCTTCGTAAATGATGAGCGCGCGCCAAAGGAAGATCGCGGTGACGAGGCATCCCGCCCCCACCGATACCGGTAGCCAGTACGCCGTGCGTGCCGCGGCGGGATCGGCGCTCCAGGCGATGAACACCAGACAGGAGCCTCCGATCAGCGATCCGATCAGCGTCTGAACGGAGGAGCCGGCCAGAAGCCCCGCCTGTTGCTCGAGATTCCAGATGCCGGTGGTAAGCAGAATGCCGAGGGCGAAGGCCACTACGACACAGCCGAATCCGCCGGCAAAGAGTCTCCCGCGATGCGGGGAGATCGGTGAGGCGAGAGTGAGAAGGCCGGCGCCTGCCAGTCCAAGGAGCATCGCGCTGGCGATCGACACCCGAACCGACGAGCTCAAGCCGATCGTCGCGGCGCCTCCGCCTGCGACGGGATTGATCCCGAGATCGACGCCGACGAGATATTGGGTGACTGCCAGTGCGCCGACCAGCACGGCCCCGGCGGCGCCCACAGCGCCGGCGGTCCGTTTGCCGCTCACCAGCGCCACCAAACCGGCGCCAAGGGCGCAAAGGCTCAGACCGGTGACTAGCGAAAGCGGGGAGAAGCCGGTGACCGGTTGCTTGAGAAATTGCAGTCCCGGAAGAAGACCAAGAGCTCCGGTTGCGCCCAGGAGGAGGAGCATCCACCCCGCCACTCGACCGGCCCACCGGGCTCGACGGTCGGGTACCCAGGCATCAGCATCGAAGCCGTGGGAGAGTGGCTTCAGTGCATCGTCCATTCGTCCCCCTGACTTGTGCGGCGGAACCGGCGGAAAAGACAAAAGGCCCGAACGAAACTCTCCGCGGTAGCGGACAGCTCATTCGTGCCTTCGACTCGGAGGCTAGTGCCTCCCTCGACAAGGCGACCCAGGCTCCACCTGGGCCAGCGACCCGGCTGAGTCCCGAGTGAGCATGTTATCATGAGGTAGGGAGCACCGCAAGCGCGCGGCGCCAGTTCCCGAATCGGTTACGGAGACCATGCATCCACTCGCCGGCCAGCCCGCTCCACCACAACTGCTGATCGACGTGGCGCGGCTGGAGCGTGACTACTACGAGCGGCAGCCCAATCCCGAAGATCCGGCCCAGCGGGTCAGCTTCGGGACGAGTGGTCACCGGGGAACTCCCTTCGAGGGCACCTTCACCGAAGCACACGTCCTCGCCATCACCCAGGCCATTTGCGAGTATCGCACTGGGCGTGGTATCGCCGGGCCGCTCTTTCTCGGCAAGGATACCCATGCGATCTCGACTCCCACCGAACGCACGGCACTCGAGGTTCTCGCCGCAAACCACATTGAAGTAGTCATGCAGCGGCGCGACGGGTTCACTCCTACTCCAGTGATCTCCCGCGCGATCCTGGCATGGAACGCACCCCGGGCCGGGGGGCACACGAGCAGTGAGGCGGTGCGTCTCGCGGACGGTATCGTGATCACCCCGTCCCACAATCCACCAGCCGATGGCGGCATCAAATACAACCCGCCCAACGGAGGGCCGGCGGACACCACGATCACCAAGTGGATCCAGGAGCGGGCCAATGCGCTGCTGCGCGACGAAAACCGCGGCGTGAAACGAGTGCCGTACGAGAAGGCCCGAACGGCGCGGACTACCCGGCATGGCGATCTGGTCGCGACCTACGTCGCCGATCTCGCCAACGCGATCGATCTCGAGGCGATCGGTGCCGCTGGCATCAGAATCGGAGTCGATCCGCTGGGCGGATCGTCGCTCGGCTACTGGGGACCGATCGCCGAACAGTATGGACTCGATCTGACCGTCACCAACACCCAGATCGATCCCACATTCAAGTTCATGACCGTGGATCACGACGGGAAAATCCGGATGGACTGCTCGAGCCCCTGGGCCATGGCCGGGCTGGTGCGGCTCAAGGATCGGTTCGATGTCGCCTTTGCCACCGATCCGGACGCGGACCGCCATGGGATCGTGACCCGCTCGGCTGGGCTGCTCAATCCGAACCACTACCTCGCCGTCGCGATTCGTTATCTCCTCGGGTCCCGTCCGGGATGGGGGACTCAGGCCGTCGTAGGGAAGACGGTGGTGACCAGCGCCTTGGTGGACCGGGTGGTGAATGGTACCGGAAGACGACTGTACGAGGTGCCGGTCGGGTTCAAATGGTTTACCCCGGGGCTCTTCGACGGAAGCTGCTGTTTCGGCGGTGAAGAGAGCGCCGGGGCAAGCTTCCTGAAGAAATCCGGATTGGTCTGGACCACCGACAAGGACGGACTACTGCTCGGGCTTCTCGCCGCGGAGATCACCGCTACCACCGGGAAGGATCCAGGCGAGCACTATCGCGACCTGACCGCAATGTATGGCGAGCCGGCCTATACGAGGATCGACACGCCGTGCACTCCGGCGCAGAAGGCAGGCTTCAAGAAACTCACGGCGAGCTCGGTGAGCGCCTCGTTCATCGCGGGCGACCCGATCGAAGCTCGCCTCACGACCGCACCGGGCAATGGCGCCCCGATCGACGGGCT
>DATIOP010000382.1:0-4178 GCA_035472975.1 Gemmatimonadales bacterium | reverse complement strand
AGCCGAGCTGGGTCCCGAGAAGTACATCACTCGTCAGTGTAATTGTTGAACGAACCTTTCGGCCGCGGAGGCCCGGATGCGCTCCCTTCTGCTCTCTTGCCTATCCATTGGTCTGCTTTCCGGATGTTCCGACTCCGGGCTTCCGACCTCGACGACAGATATCTCTACATCAGCCGCCAAGGCCTGGACTACGAAAGCCCTCCTACCCACTGCGCGCGCAAGCTATGGAATAGCGACAATCAAGGATTCGACCGGTTCGCGCATTGTGTACGTTATCGGAGGATTCGGGCCTGGCGCATTCGGACCCGTAGGAGCCGTCGAAGCGTACAACCCGGCCACCAACTCCTGGACCCAAAAAGCCCCGATGCCGGTGCCGCTGAATAATCCCAATGGTATCGGGGTCATCAACGGGAAGTTCTTCGTAGCCGGCGGATGGAAGGAGGATGACGCATCACCGTCGGGAGGGTTACGCGAGTACACTCCTGCCACCGACCATTGGCGCAAGCTCGGGCCCGATCCCATCCTCAGCGGCAGCGGTGCAGTCGGGGTCATCGGTGGCAAACTCTATGTCTTCAACGGTACCCAGGGTGGAGGTGGGCGCGCTGGCCAGCTAAGCCGCTACGATCCCGCGACGAACACCTGGACCTCGCTCAGGCGCGCTTTGCACGATCACATGCGGGGAGGAGGGGGCGTCATCGGCGGTAAGTTCTACGTGGTTGGCGGTCTTGATGAATTCACTGGTAACAAGGGGCATTTCCTCGAGGTCTATGACCCGAGCACGAACTGGTGGACCGGCAAGGCACCAATGCCCACGGCACGGGAGGACGTCGCCAGCGTGGTCTTGATGGGCAAGCTCTATGTCATCGGTGGGTTCAAAATTGATCCTAACGGGATCGCCCTCGGACTCACCGCAACCGTGGAGGTCTACGATCCCGCGACGAACACGTGGAGTACAGGGGTTCCGATGCCCAAGCCGATGCGCGCGCTCGGCGCCGCAGCGGTTACCAACTCGGCTGGCCAAGCCGTAGCCTATGTGATTGGTGGAGTGGGATGCTGCGGTCTCAGTAACCAGAATCTGCTCTACGACCCGACTGTACCAAACCAACCTCCGGTCGCCGTCGCAAACGGTCCGTACACAGGCACCGTCGGCCAACCGGTTCAATTCTCCGCTTTGGGTTCGTCCGACCCTGAGGGTGCGTGGAATGGTACGTGGAGTTTCGGCGACGGCATGAGCTATACCGGTACGTTCGGTAATTTCTCCAGCCAGAACCCACAACACACATATACCGCCGCGGGTGGCTATCCCGTGACATTCACCGTCACCGACGCGAATGGCGCAGCGACTACCGCATCTACCACCGCCACCATTTCGCCTTGACCGGATTTCCAACCGAGACGTCGCGCCCGGGAAGACTCGGCGAAGCAATCGAGAAGGGGGAACCGATGGATTCCCCTGCGTCTACGGCTTCGAGACCAGGGACTGGTTGAGCCAGTCTTCCAAGCGGATTTCGCCGAGGCGGGCGTCGTCGCCGGGCAGGAGTGTGCGCTCCCCCAGTGCCGCGCCGAAGTAACGCGCCTGCGGATCGCTGACCACTTCGCGTGAATCGTGGCGCTCCCTAAGGTCTCGCCGGATGAGTTCGTCCAGACGGAACTGTTCCGGCCCCGCCACTTCAACGACGCCGTTCACCGGGGATCCAACAGTGACCCTGGCAACCGCGCTCGCGACATCCTCGGCTGCCATGGGCTGGATCAAAACGGGCGCGAACCTCACCGTGTTTCCGACGGTCGCGTCGTCCGCCATGCGCTTGATAAACTCGAAGAACTGCGTCGCATGGACGATCGAGTAGGGGATCGACGAACCCCGGATCAGCTTCTCCTGGACGATCTTGGCGCGGAAGTAGCCACTTTCGGAGAGGCGGTCGGTTCCTACCACCGATAGCGCAACGTGATGGCCGACGCCTGCCGCCGCTTCCGCCTTGAGGATGTTGCTAGTCGATGTCTCGAAGAACTTCAGCACCGCCGTATCCTCGAATGACGGCGAGTTCGACACATCGACGACGACCGCGGCACCGTTCAGGGCTTGGGCCAGGCCTTCGCCGGTGAGCGTGTTCACGCCGGAGTCTGGTGACGCCGGCACCGCCTGGTGGCCCTGCTCACGCAGTTTGCGGACGAGCTTTGATCCGATGAGCCCGGTTCCGCCGATTACCACGATGTTCATGCTACCCACCTTGTTGTAACCCTTCTCGGGGCTGGTGATGTATGAATCTGATATACCACCGACTGCCTCTCATTCATTGCACGGGCACTACTGCCGGACTGCCCTTGTCCTTCAACAGGAACACCAGGAATTTTGCCGGTTTGGTGCTGCTGGCGTTCCGTCCAACGACATGGACGTCGTCGGGGCCCTCATAGAACGTCTGCCCAGGCTGCAGCGTCACCGACTCTCCTCCTTTCACCTGCATCACGATCGAGCCCTCCATCACGTAGACGAACGCATTCGCATTGTGCCGGTGGACCGGATCAGCTCCGCCGGGCGCATACTCGACGGTGATCATCACGACTTCTTTGCCCGGAATGTTGGTCAGCACTTTCGCGATGAGCGGCGTGACCGTCGGCTCCTGGGCGGCCAACCGGTCGGTGAGGGCGAGGCAGGCCACCAATCCTGCCAAGGCGAGGTTCAAGGTACGCATCGTACGGTTCTCCATTGGGTGGCTTAGTCTTCGAACGGCGCTAGCATCGGGAAAGCTGTCGTAGGCCGCCGCTAGTAGCCCGGCAAAAACCCTGTCGAGGTCACATCCGCTTCCGACACAAAAACAGCCAAAAGCCACAAGCCAGTTGGTCTAGCTTGCATTCGGGAAACGACGGATGACGCGCTCGCCAGGGCGCCATCCGCCATACGACATTTGAACTTCCTCAACCTACCGCAGCGACTTGAACCCGGCGCGGAGATCGCCCACCAGCAGCCCAGGCTGTTCCCATGCCGCGAAGTGCCCGCCCTTATCGTGCTTCTTGTAAAGGAGCAGATTGGAATAAGCCCGCTCGGACCAACTTCGTGGAGCTTCGTAGACCTCTTCAGGGAAAACGCTGACGACGGCCGGAACGGAGATCTTGAAGTCGTTGAAGAACGCGCCCTTGTATTCCACATAGAGACGAGCACTGGACACGCCCGTGTTCGTCAACCAGGCAAGGGTGATGTTGTCGAGGATGTCGTCCCGTGTGAGGTCGCCGTAGGGCACCCCATCGAGAAAGAGTTTCGCGATGTGCCGGTAGCTGGCCGTGTCGTGGTCGATCAACCAGGCGGCGAGGGCGATGGGTGAGTCCGCCAACCCGTACAGGGTCTGCGGGTGTGAAGCCATCATCACCTGCGTAGGGATCTGCCGGTACAGGGCCCCAATCTGGTCGTATGCCCGCTGCTCCTCAGCCGAGAGACCGGCCGGCGGCGGCCCGCCGGACTGCAGCGCCTTGGTAACGTCAGCGGGCGCGGTTCCGGGGAAGTTCAAATGGATGCCGATCAACTCCGGAGGTGCCTGCAGAGCCATCAGGTTCGTGACGAACCCACCCCAGTCACCGCCCTGCGCCACAAATCGGCTGTACCCGAGGCGCTTCATCAGCTCCACCCACGCCCGCGCCATGCGAGCGGGGTCCCAACCGGTCGTCGTGGGTTTGCCTGAGAGCCCGTAGCCGGCCATCGAAGGGATCACCACGTGAAAGGCGTCCGACGCGCTGCCACCGTGGGCCGTGGGGTTGGTCAGCGGATCGATGATCTTCAGCTGCTCGATGGGCGAGCCGGGCCAGCCGTGGGAGACGATGAGCGGCATCGCATTCTCATGCTTTGAACGAATGTGCATGAAATGAATGTCGAGGCCGTCGACCTCGGTGAGGAAATTGGGGTACGAGTTGAGTTTCGCCTCAACCTTGCGCCAGTCGTAATCCGTCGCCCAATACCGTGCGAGGGCTTGAATGAAGGCGAGTTGCACACCCTGTGATCCATCGGAAACCGTTTCCTTCTCGGGCCAGATGGTAGCCTTGATGCGCCGGCGCAGCTCGACAAGATCGGCTTCCGGAAAGTTCACTTGAAACGGGCGAATATCGGTACCACTGACGGTCTTGGGTACGGCATCTCTCAGAGTTTCGATCTTGGCTGTCATGGCTTCCAACCTCCTGAAAAGCGTGAACAC
>DATIOP010000381.1:0-3872 GCA_035472975.1 Gemmatimonadales bacterium | reverse complement strand
GAATTTCTCGGCCGGATTCTCGATTACCACGGCAGGGCAGTGGGTCGTCAGTCTCGACAACGATTTCTTCACGCTGCACAACCGCTGGTGGTTCAATAGCAGGATCCTGACCGGCTACGTTCCAACCGACTACTACGGGATCGGGCCACTCACCGATCCTAGCGACACCAATCGGATGGATCAGAAGGTGCTGCACTTCGAGGCTAAGGCGCTCCGGAAGGTCGGAGCCACCTTGTATCTGGGGCCGTATTATCGGCTGCATGCCGCGTGGGCAGTCGACTTTCGTATTCCAGCGCTGATTCCCTCGTCACTCCACGGGGGCGACGGTTCCACCAGCTCCGGTCTCGGAGTTTCCGCGCTGACTGACTCTCGAAATTCGTTCTTCACGCCCACCAGGGGACATTTCGTAGTCGTGGATGTCCTGGCCAATCTCCAGATCCTGGGCAGCGAGTACGACTACCCCTACCTGCTGTTCGACGCCCGACAGTACCTCCCACTCGATAGCAAGAGGAATCACGTGCTCGCATTGAATCTGTATGGCCAGTTCAATGGAGCCGAGGTTCCGATTCAGACCATGGCACAGATCAGTAACGTCACCACCCAGGTCGTGATGCGCGGCGTGTACCTCGGACGGTTTCGCGACCGGCATGAGTTGATCGCCCAGGCCGACTATCGCGTGCACGTATGGAAACGATTCGGCGCCGTGGTGTTCGGGGCGGCCGGCAATGTATTCGGCTCCAACTCCGCCACGTTGTGGGATGAGATGAAGTACACCTATGGCGGAGGGCTCCGATTCAACATCAACAAGCGCGACGCCCTCAATCTCAGAATGGATTACACTTTCACCAGTTTCGGCGGGCAAGGGCTGAGCCTCGGCGCAGGCGAGGCGTTCTAGGGGGTGGCACCCGGCCCATCCCGGTAGGTAAATTGAAGCGCCGTGTTTAAGTGGCTTTACTTCAAGGACATACGATGCCGGCCTCGGTCCAGCTCGCTCAATTTCGGGATCCCGCTCTGGTTCCGGTGGGAGAGAAAGTCCTCAACGGTCAGCGGCTCGACCGCGCCGATGCTCTGGCGCTCTATGAAACAGGAGATCTTCTCGGGCTCGGTAGCCTGGCCGGCTACGCCAACGAGGTGAAGAACGGCGACCGGGTCTTCTTCTCCGCTAATCAGCACATCAACCCCACTAACGTCTGCGTCCTGCGGAACACGTGCACCTTCTGCTCCTTCGCAAGGATGCCCCGCGAAGACGGAGCCTACACCCGCTCGCTGGAGGAGGTTTACGCGGAGGCTGACCAGGCGCAGGGGACGCCGACCCGCGAGTTCCACATCGTCGGCGGACTGCACCCCAAGCTCCGGCTCAGCTATTACACGGATATGATCCGGGGGCTCAAGGAGCGTCACCCCTCGGTTCATATCAAGGCGCTCACTGCCGTCGAGATCGCCCACCTCGCAAGAATCGAAAAGGTCTCCGAACGCGAGGTACTCACCGCGATGCGGGAGGCCGGATTGACCAGCCTTCCTGGCGGGGGTGCGGAGGTTTTCAGCACAGCGGTTCGGGCCACCATCGCCGAGCGCAAGCTCACGGGGCAGGAGTGGCTTCGGGTCCATCGCGTTGCCCACGAGCTCGGCATCCCGACCAACTGCACCATGCTTTACGGCCACGTGGAGACGGCGGCGGACCGGGTGGAACACCTCGAAGCGTTGCGTGTGCTGCAAGACGAAACTGGCGGGTTCCTCACCTTCATTCCGCTAGCCTACCACCCGGATCACAACGAGCTGGGTGAGGAGCTGGGCCGGGTGGGAACCGCCACGACGGGTTACCAGGACCTCAAGAACATCGCTGTCGCGCGACTCTTCCTGGACAACATCCCGCACGTTAAGACCCACTGGCCAATGGTTACGCCCTTCCTGTCGCAGCTCGCGCTGAGCTTCGGTTGCGACGACGTCGAGGGCACCGTGGTTTACGAGCGGATCTATCACGAGGCCGGCGCCCAGACCCAGATGCACATGCCCTATTTCGAGCTGGTGCGCCTGATTCGCGGCGCGGGCAAGCGCCCGGTGGAGCGGGACAGCCTCTATCAGCCGGTGCGAGAGACCTTCGACGAGACGCCGCCTGACCGCCCTCTCGGCCTCGGCGCCAGCGCTCCAGTGGTGCACGCGGCGTGACGACTGCTCCTTCGCTACGGCTGGGCAGAATCCCCTGGATCAACTGCTATCCGATCTATGGCGCGATCGACCGCGGACTGGAGCGGGTTCCTGCTGCCTGCGTCACTGGAACAGCCTCCGAGCTGAACGATCTGCTGGCGGCTGGCGCGCTGGACGTGAGTGTCGTGTCCGCGGTCGAATACGCCCGCAATGCCGCGGCGTACCAACTGCTCCCCGATCTCGCCATTTCCTGCGATGGCCCGGTGCACAGCGTGGCATTGTTTTCCCGCCGCCCGATCAAGGAGCTGGATGGGAGGACCATTCTCCTCTCGGCCTCGTCCCGGACCAGCGTGCTCCTACTGGAGCTGTTCTGCCGTCACCGCTGGGGAATCAGACCCCACTTCGCCACGGCGCGTGCCGAGGCGGGAGACCTCGAGTCCCTGCAGGGACTGCCCCACGACGCGGTGCTGGTCATCGGCGATGCCGCACTGATGCTGGGGGCCGGGCACGGTTACCAGGAGCGGGTAGATCTCGGGTCCGAATGGAAAGCCTGGACCGGGCTCCCGTTCGTGTTCGCGGTATGGGCCGCACGTCGTGATGCCCAACTTGACCTGGTCCAGCAGGTTCACGCCGGACTGATCCGTTCCCGCGCGTGGGGGCTCGAACACCTCGACGAGCTGGCCCGTGATGCGGCGCGAGGAAGCGGGGTTGCGGAACGGGTGTGCCGGGAATACCTCGGCGACCTGGACTACGCACTCTCCTACCGCCATCTCGCGGGACTCACAGACTTCTTCAGGCGCTTGGCTCAGGACGGTCTCGTGCCTGACGGATCATTGTCGTTCATTACGGCGGCTTAGGGCATTGGCGCTCGAAGACCATCGACCATCGACCATCGGCCTATGACACACGTCGACCGCGACTCCACCGAATTCAGAGACTATCTCGAGCTGTACGAGAAAGCCGAACTGCTCGAGCTGGGTCGCCTGGCCGACGCTGAGCGGTGGCGCCACCATCCGGAGAACACGGTCACCTACATCATCGACCGCAATATCAAGTACACCAACGTCTGCGTCGCCGACTGCAAGTTCTGCGCGTTCTACCGGCGGCCAAAGCACAACGAAGGCTACGTGCTGAGCTTCGAGCAGATCGGGGCGAAGGTGGACGAGTGCAAGGCGATTGGTGGCGTTCAGATCCTGCTTCAGGGCGGGCACAATCCTTACATCCCGTTCGAGTGGTATCTGGACCTCATGCGATACATCAAGCAGCACCACCCCATTCACATCCACGGGTTCTCACCCAGTGAGGTGGTGTTCTTCAGCGAGCGGTTCCGGATGCCGGTGTCGGAGGTGGTTCGCCAGCTCCGCGAGGCGGGCCTCGACTCGATTCCAGGCGGCGGCGGCGAGATCCTGGTGGACACTGTCCGAGAGCGGGTCGCCAAGAAGAAGGCCCAGACCGAGGAATGGCTCGGAGTCCAGGAAGAAGCCCACAAGCAGGGAATGAAGACCTCGGTCACCATGATGTACGGCCTCGGCGAGAGCAATGCCGACCGAGTCGAGCACCTGTTCCGCGTCCGGGAGCTTCAAGCGCGTACCGGAGGCTTCACTGCCTTCATCTGCTGGCCGCTACAGCCTGATGGCACCGAGATGGCCGATCAGCCCAAGACCGATGCGGTGACTTACCTGCGCACCCTTGCGATGGGGCGGATCATCTGTGACAACGTTCCGAAC
>DATIOP010000380.1:0-11229 GCA_035472975.1 Gemmatimonadales bacterium | reverse complement strand
CCGATCCCGCCCGATCCGTTCTTCATGCCGCCGCCATGGGTCACGCTGCCACCGCAGGTCGTGCTGCTGATCTCGGTAGCGTTCATTGCCGGAGTTACGATCGTGCTCTGGCCGCTGATGCGGGCATTCGCCCGGCGGATCGAAGGCCGGGGTGTGAATCCCTCCCTTCAGGGGGAGATCGAACAACTCCGCGCTCGGGTGTCCGATGTGGAGGGGTTGCAGCACCGCGTGGCTGAGTTGGAGGAAAGAGTCGATTTCGCCGAACGTCTGCTCGCCCAGAAGCGTGAGCCGGAGCGGCTCGGCCGGGGCGGGGTGTGAGGGCAATATGGATTTCGAATCGATTATCAGAATCATCGTCGTGGCGATCACCGTCGTCGGGGTTCCGGTGGCGGCGTACGCGGCGATTGTCGCAACTAGAGCGATCTGGGTGAAGCCTGGCCAGCAGGGAGACAAAGTCGAGGAGCTCGGTCAGGAAGTGGAGGCACTTCGCTCCCGGCTGAACGAGGTAGAGTCGCAACAGAGCCATATCGCGGAGCTCGAGGAACGGCTCGACTTTGCCGAGCGGTTGCTGGCTCAGTCACGCGAGCCTGACCGGCTTCCGAGAGCCTGAGGACAAAGCATGGGTGATGGTCTGGGAGACTTGGCGTTCTGGGGCGCCGTAGGCGTTATCGGGTTGGCCCTGCTGAACGGTCCCATCGGACGGGCGTTGGCAGCTCGGCTTCAGGGTCGCAAAGCCGCCCCACCCGATGAAGGCCGGATGCGCGAGCTCGAGGCGCGAGTGGCGGATCTGGAGCAATCCCAGGCCAGGCTGGCCGAAGTTGAAGAGCGGCTCGACTTCAATGAGCGCATGCTGGCCAGCCAGAGAGACGCGGCGCGGCTCGAAGAGGGAAGCTGATGAGAGACGACCTGCTCAAGATCTCGGTCGTGCTTTTCATGGTAATCGGCGTGCCGATGCTCTCGATCTTCGTGCTGCCGCCGATTGCCAAGGCCTGGGCGAGGAAACTGGAAGGCCGCCCCGGCAGGCCGGACGACGAAACGGCCGAGGAACTGGCCGACCTCCACGCCCGGGTCGGTGAGCTCGCGGATCTGCAGGCCAGGATGGCGGAGCTCGAAGAACGACTGGAATTCGCCGAGCGGCTTCTGGCGACTCGCCGCGAGGCGGATCAACTACCGGGTGGGCGATGATCAAGAAGTGGCTGGGCCTCGACGCTTTCGACACGATCATCCACGTTGGCGTGACGGTCGCGCTCCTGGTCGTGGTGGACAGCGCCTCCATGGGTCCCCAGAGCGATGGAGTCATGGCCCTGGTCGTGGCGGCATCGCTGGTCGCCCTGGCCTACCGGAGGACTCGAGCGATGCGGCGCAGGATGGCCGAGGACCAGGGCGACCGGGAACACGTTCAGGAGCTGGAGGCGCGGGTCGCCGACCTCGAGGCTGCGCAGGGGAGGATGCTGGAGCTCGAGGAACGGGTCGACTTCGCCGAGCGGCTGTTGAGCCAGCAGCGCGAACCGGTCAAGCTGCAGAAGGAGTAGGCTGTGGACATCCACGTGTACGAACTGATGCGCAGTCTGATCGTTGTGGGGGGTGTGATCGCCGCAGTCCTGTTGCTGGGTCCAGTCGGACGAGCTTTGGCCCGTCGGTTGGAGCGCCGGAGCGCGAACGAGCCCGAGGTGCTGCCGGAACTGGAGGCGTTGCGGGGCCGGGTGGAGCAGCAAAGCCAACAGATTCTGGAACTCGAAGAGCGATTAGATTTCTCCGAACGGATGCTTAGCCAGAGGCGGGATTCGGCCGCCCTCACGGAAGGCGGTAAGTGATGGTTACGAAAGAGGATATCGAGAGTTTCCTGGACCGGATAGACAGCGGGACCGCAAACGTCGGCGAGGTCAAGCCGGGCACCTGGGTGGTGAAGACCGTGGGGGGCGCGGAAGTTGTAGTGCACTATGCCCCACCGGTCGTGATCTTGCGCGTGACGGTGATGACCCTGCCGGCCGCGACACCCCGGCGCTCCGAGTTGCTCCGCGAGCTGCTCGAGCTGAATGCCCGGGATCTGGTGCACGGCGCGTACGGCCTGGAAGGAGACAAGGTGGTTCTCACCGACACGCTGGAACTGGAGAACCTCGATTTCAACGAGTTCGAGGCGAGCTTCGATTCGATCACGCTCGCGGTCGCACAGCACCTCGGCGCCCTCGCGCCCTACCGGGAGTAACCGTCGTCATGGGGATCTTCGACCGTCTGTCCACAATGATCCGGTCCAACATCAACGACCTTATCTCCCGGGCCGAAAACCCGGAGAAGATGCTGGACCAGCTCGTCATCGACATGAAAAGCCAGCTGGCCAAGGCGAAGCAGCAGGTCGCCTCGGCCATCGCCGATGAGAAGAAACTGCTGGCCGATGCCGAGTCCATGAAGAAGCAGTCCGAGGACTGGGAACGCCGCGCCATGCTGGCGGTGCAGGAGAACCGGGACGACCTGGCCAAGCAGGCTCTGGTCCGCTACAACGAGTCGCTGCAGGGCGCTCAGCAGCTGCACGAGACTTGGGTTCGCCACAAGGCCGAAACCGAAAGCCTCAAGAACTCGCTGCGTCAGCTCAACGACAAGATCGAAGAGGCCAAGCGCAAGAAGAACATCCTGGTTGCCCGCGCGCGTCGGGCCGAAGCTCAGCAGCGGATCCAGGAGACGATGTCGGGCCTCTCCGACAAGAGCGCCTTCGAGTCGTTCGAGCGGATGGCCGAGCGGATCGAGCACCAGGAGCGGAAGGCAATTGCCGCGGCGGAGATCCAGGAGGAGTTCTCGGGAGACTCCCTGGCGCAGCAGTTCCAGTCGCTGGAGTACAAAGGCAGCAGCGACCAGCAGCTCCTCGAGCTCAAGGCCAAGATGGGAATGCTGGGACCGGGGGGAAATCAGGGCACCCGGCAGATCGGCAAGGGCGGCGAAACCGTCGAGGCCGAGCTGGTGGACGACCACGATGAAGGCGGGACGAAGCCGTAAGCGGGAGACGGAAGACGGAAGACGGGAGACGGGGGCCAAAAGGATGGCCCCCTCTCTATTCCCCCTTCAACTTCCGGCTTGATGGCTTACTTTCTTCCCGTCTCCTGTCTCCCGTCTCCCACTGAAAGACCATGCAAGGTTCCCGCTTCCTGATCCTCGCCGACGGCGAATTCGGCCCCCTCACTTCCAAGACCGCCAACTCCGTCATCCGCTACCTGGAAGACCGGGTCGTGGGTGTGGTGGACGCTGTTCATGCCGGGAAAACTGCCCAGGACGTCATCGGGTTCGGTGGCCGGATTCCGGTGGTCGGGAACATGCGGGAGGGGCTGAGCTATAAGCCTGACGCGGTCCTGATCGGCATCGCGCCGGTTGGGGGAAAGCTGCCCGATCAGTGGAAGCAGTGGCTCGCGGAGGCCATCGATGCCGGGTGCAGCATCTGGAGCGGTCTGCACTCCTTCATCTCCGACGACACCATGCTAGCCGAGCGGGCGAAGGCGCGCGGTGTCAAGATCCACGACCTGCGCCGCCCTCCTCCGAACCTGCCGGTTGCCTCGGGCAAGGCGAAGGAGGTCGACCCGTTCGTGATCCTTACGGTGGGGACCGACTGCAACGTCGGGAAGATGACCGCCCAGCTGCAGATCACGAAGCAGCTGAACGACCGCGGTATCCGCACCCGCTTCGTCGCGACCGGGCAGACCGGCATCATGATCGAAGGATGGGGAATCGCAGTGGACGCGGTGGTGGCGGACTTCATTGCCGGCGCCGCTGAGTGGCTGGTGCTCGAAGGCAGCAAAGATGCCGACATCGTTCTGGTTGAGGGGCAGGGAAGCCTCAATCATCCGGGCTACTCGGGTGTCACCTGCGGTCTGCTGCACGGTTCCTGCCCCGATGCCCTGATTCTCTGCCACCAGGCTACCCGGACCTACATCGGAGACTATCGCCCCGCGGCATGGCTCAAGATGCCGTCACTCAAGGAATACGTACGACTCTACGAGTCGGTAGCGGCCTACGTGCATCCGACCAAGACGGTCGGCATCGCGCTCAACACGTTTGATCTCTCCGAGTCTGAGGCGCGCGCGGCCTGCGCCGCCGCAACCCGCGAGACAGGACTCCCCTGTACCGACCCGGTGCGGTTCGATACCTCGGTGTTGGTGGATGCCGTGGCCAGTGCCCGGGAAGCGTATCTAAAGGCGAGAGGCCGTCAGCCGTCAGCCGCTAGGTGTTAGCGATTCGCTGTTAGCTGTTAGCTATTAGCTCTCAGGTATTAGCTCTCAGCTGACGGCTGATGGCCGACGGCTAACTGCACTCCGGCTCGACCCGTTCCCTGTTCCCTGTTCCCGCTTTCCCCTGACACCTGACCCCTGACACCTCCTCCCTCCTTGCATCCCCTCTCCATCTCATCCCTCACCAAGACCTATCCCGGCCCCAAGCCGGTGACGGCGCTCGATGGCGTGGATCTGGAAGTGGAGGCAGGTGAGATCTTCGGGCTGCTGGGTCCCAATGGCGCGGGGAAGACCACGACCGTCGGCGTGTGTACTACGCGCGTACGGCCGACTGCCGGTCGAGTCCTGGTCGAGGGTAAGGATGTCACTGTCGACCCGGCTGGGGTGAAGCGCTCGATCGGTGTGGTCACTCAGCAGAATACGCTCGACCGTTCCTGCACGGTCAGGGAAAATCTCTACTACCACTGCCGCTTCTTCGGGATGGGCGGGCGCGAGGCGGGGCAACGGACCGACAAGGTGCTTCAGCAGCTCGCGCTGACCGATCGCGCGGACGCGATTCCTACGACGCTCTCCGGCGGGCTAGCTCAACGAGTCCAGATTGCCCGAGCCATCGCCCACCAGCCGAGGATTCTCTTTCTTGATGAGCCGACGGCGGGTCTCGATCCGCAGAGCCGGCTTGCGTTATGGGAACTGGTGGCTGACCTGCGGCGGGAGGGAATCACGGTCCTGCTCACCACCCACTACATGGAAGAAGCCGATCGTCTGAGCGACCGCGTAGCCATCATCGACCATGGCAAGGTGCTCGTCATCGACACGCCCGCCGCTCTCAAGCGAGGGCTCGGTGCGGGGACCGTTGTCGAAATCCATCTTGATCGGCCGGAAGAAGACCTCGTAACGGCGATGCAGGCGCTGTCGGACGTCGCCCAAGTGATTCGAACCGATTCCGGACTACGTCTCCTGGCTCGGGGCAGGGAAGGGCTTCTCCCTCGCCTGGTGGAAATGGCCTTGCCCTACGGTCTCCGCGATGTGGCAGTAACCGAGCCCACCCTCGAAACGGTTTTCCTCAAACTCACCGGCCGAGCCCTTCGTGAGTAACTGGACCAGCTGCCTCTGGGGCATGATCCTTCGCGATCTCACCGTCCTGCGCCGGAATCTGGCTCCTTTCATCACCCGCACCGTGATGAACCCGCTGCTCTTCGTTTTCATCTTCACCTATGTGCTGCCGAGGATTGGGCAGCAGGTGGAAACGGGGATGGCCGGTGTCAGCTATGCCACCATCCTGGTTCCCGGCCTCGTCGCGGTAGGGATGGTTTTTCAAGGCATATCCGCGGTTGCCTTGCCGCTCTCGATGGAGCTTGGTGCGACCCGGGAGATCGAAGACCGGGTGCTGGCGCCGGTCCCGGTCGAGCTGGTAGCGATTGAAAAGCTCGTCTTCGGAGCGGCGCAGGGCGTTCTGGCGGGCGCGGTTGTCTTCCCGTTGGTCTACCTCATACCGGCCACTTCGGTATCGATACATGTGGCCAACTGGCCGCTTCTGATCGTCGTCGTCCTGCTCGCCAGCCTGACGTCCGGCGCCCTGGGCCTCGCCCTCGGCACCATCGTGCGCCCGGCCCAGATCGGACTGATGTTCGCGCTGGTCGTGGTGCCGATCACCTTTCTAGGTTGCGTGTACTATCCCTGGGCGATGCTCCACCCGGTGCGTTGGCTCCAGATCCTGGTCATGGTCAACCCGTTGGTCTACATGAGCGAGGGACTCCGCGCCGCACTGACGCCTGACCTTCCCCACATGCCGGTCTGGGGCTTCCTCGGCGCCCTGACCGCCGCAACCCTGATTTTGGGGACCATCGGTGTCCGCGCCTTCGTGCGGCGGACGATCGCCTGACCCTGGCAGTTCCCTGGGGTGGCCGAATGTCGCCGGTCGAAACGGCCCCCAGTTGCGCTGGGGCGCACCGTTCCACACTGTAGAAGCGGTGGCTTTCCGGTGCTGCCCCGTGACCTTCCAATTCTGGACCCAACCGGTTTCTCGTCGAGCAACTGTTCTGGCGGGCCTCGCCAGCGCAGCAGTTCATGCATTTGTAGTCACGGTAGTTGTCCCGACCGGCCTCCAACCGGCCAAGGAAGAGTTGGACCGGCTGCTCCCCGCCTTATATCTGATTGCCCCGAATCGACAGCCGCAGGCCCCGCGGGAAATGCAGTTGGTCGCCATTCCGCTCGGCAACCTTCCGTTCTCGCAGCCCGAGAAACAGCTGGCGGATGACGGGGAGGGGATTCTCCCGAGGCGGCCTATCTTGGAGGGAATGCTCCCCGATGGCGTGCCCGAGATCGCGCTCGACTCGGTGTTCAGCATTCTCGACGTGGACTCACAGGTAGTCCGATACGCATCGAGTGCCGCGCCAGACTACCCGCCGAGTCTGCTGAAGGCGGGAATCGAGGGAGCAGTGGAGTCGGAGTTCGTGGTTGATACCACCGGAATCGTGGACCTGACGTCGGTGAGAATTCTGTTTGCGACGGACCCCGCCTTCACCCGTTCGGTGCAGGATGCTCTCTATGAGATGCGGTTCCGTCCTGCCATCCGCGGGACTCAGAAGGTCCGGCAACTGGTCCACCAGCGATTCACCTTCCAGATCCAGTTGCCGCCGCGCCAGGGAAGTCCGGCGTCCTGAGGCTCAAAGAGCGGCGCCGGTTTTCGTCACCGCACTCAGCAGGGTTTCAAAGTCTTCCCACCTGCTTCGGTGGTTGGTAATCGCCACTCGAATCGCGTAGCGCCCATCCAGGACTGTTCCAGACGGCACCGCAATTCCCGCCTCCTGAATCCGGAGGAGGATCTCCTCGTTGGCTGTGTTGAGCTGCTCTTCTGACCGTCCCTTTGGCGCATACCGGAAGCACACGATGTTGAGCGACACCGGGGTCAACAACTCCAGGTCCGTGTGCTTGGCGACCAGCTCGCCAAGGCGCCGGGCGTGTTCCACGTTCTGCTCGATGATGCTGACGAACTGCCGGAGCCCGTGGGCCTTGAGCGAGAGCCATACCTTGAGGGCCCGGAATGATCGGGTAAGCTCGATGCCGCGGTCCGCGAAGGGCATTCCCCCGGCGACAACTCCGCGACTCGTGCGGGAGAGATACGCGGCCTGGACCGCGAAGGTCTGTCTGTGGATCTCCGGATCCCGCACCAGAACACAGGCGATCTCGAACGGCAGGTACATCCACTTGTGCAGATCGAAGGCGAGCGAATCCGCCCGTTCCATGCCCGCTACCAGCGGAGCCAGACGCGGTGAGAGCCGGGCCAGAGCGCCGAAGGCTCCATCGACGTGAAACCACAGCTGCTGGTCCCGACAGAGATCCGCGAGGGCGGTGAGATCGTCAATCGCCCCGGTGTTGACGGTGCCGGCGTTCCCGATCACGCAGAACGGGCGAAGCCCGGCCTGCCGGTCGGCCGCGATGGCCTTTTCCAGCTCGGGAAGTGAGATCCGGTAGCTGCTGTCTACCGGAACCAGTCGCAACGCCTCGCTGCCCAGCCCCAGGAGCTCCGCCCCCTTCCGGGCCCAGCTGTGACTTTCGGTGGAGCCATAGAACACGAGTTTCTGGTGTTGGTCTCCCTGCAGTCCCTCCCGGCGAACGTCGAAGCCCGCTTTTGCATGGCGCGCGACGGTGAGGCCCAGGATATTCGCCATCGTGCCGCCCGTGGCGAGGACACCGCTCGTTTCCGGTGGCATTCCCATCAGCTCGGTGAACCAGCGCAGCACCTGATGCTCGACCTCGGCCGGTGCCTGATTGAACCCGGCCAGGTGCGCGTTGAGTCCCGAAGCGAGCATGTCGGCCATCATGCCCAACGGGGTGCCGGTTCCCTGGACCCAGCCCCAGAAACGAGGATGGTGGTTGCCGTTGGTATAGGGAAGCACGTCGCGCAGGAACTGCTCATACGCCGCTTCGGCGCCTTCGGCTTCAAGCGGGACGCCGGAAGCAAACGACGCTCTGGCGTCGGGCGGCATGGACTGCCATGCTGGGGACTCGTGCAGCGAGGCGAAGTGGGCGATCATATCGTCCACCATGCGGTGGCTGAGGATCCGGAAGGCTTCCCAATCGGAGGGGTCGAGGGTTTGTTCGCTCATGCCGTAGTATGCTTAGGGGAGGACGGCGAGGCTATCCGGATTTGGTTGGGAAGTTGGAAGGACTGAGGACGGAGGAAATGAATCAACCTGATACCAAGCTCCATCCCGAGACCCGCCCCGGCCCCGTCGCACTGACGGTGCCGAACCTGCGGCGTTCCCTGGACTTCTACACCTACAGCCTTGGCCTCCAGGTCCACAAGCATCATGACTCGGTCGCCAGCCTCGGCGCCGGCGAAGAGGATTTGCTTGTCTTGCATGAAATGCCCGGCGCACGCCAGACCCGAGGTACGACGGGCCTCTATCACTTTGCCCTGTTACTCCCCTCGCGGGCACACCTCGGCAGAGCGTTGGCCAATCTCGCGGAGAACAACACCGCGCTTCAGGGAGCGGCGGATCATCTCGTCAGCGAGGCGTTATACCTCGCGGACCCCGATGGCAACGGAATAGAGCTATATCGGGACCGTCCCCGCGGGGAGTGGACCTTCGACGCCGACGGCCTCCGGATGGCTACTGACCCCCTCGACGTCGAAGGACTGTTCGCGGAGGGTGCTCGAACTGGCGAGGCGTGGTCGGGAATGCCGAGTGGGACCGTCATGGGCCACGTCCACCTTCGGGTCTCGGACATTCCCGCCACCGAACATTTCTATCGCGATCTGCTCGGTTTCGATCTCACCACCCGGTTCGGTGCCTCGGCGTCGTTTCTTTCCGCAGGGGGTTATCACCATCACTTGGCGGCGAACACCTGGGGAGGAGTGGGCGTGCCGCCTCAGCCGGCCGACGCCGCGGGTCTGCGCGAATGGACCCTGGTGGTGCCCGATGAGAATGAGGTCAACAAGGCCGACGAGCGGCTGCGCGCCGGTGGAGTGAAAACCGAGCGACTGAAGCACGGGCTGTGGACTCGGGATCCTGCCGGCAACGCACTCGTGATAAGGACTCCTGCCGGGACGAAGACGTAGGCTCTGGTGGGATAGAGATCAGGCAGGCTGATGCTTTGCCCACCACTCACGCGCCTTATCCTCACTCCATGGTTCGGTCTCCACCGCGAGCAGCGCCTTCCCCAGGTCGGCCGCACTCTGGGGTCGCTCCGCGGGACTCTTGGCGAGGCAGGAGAGAACCAGCTTTTCCAGCGATTGCGGAATCGGCAGCTCGGTGCGTTGCGATGGAGGCACCGGGATGTCATTTAGATGCCGGTTGATCATCTGCAAAGCCGTGTCGGCGTCGAACACCTTCTGCCCGGTGAGCGTGAAATAGGCGACACAGCCCAGGGCGTAAATATCCACGCGGTGGTCCACCTTCTCTCCCATGGCCTGCTCCGGCGCCATATAGGCGGGTGTCCCCGGCGTGAATCCCGTCATCGTCCCCACCGTGTCCTCGGTGGTCGAGACCGATTTCACCAGCCCGAAATCGAGCACCTTCACATAATCGTGGCGGAGACCCATCCGTCCGATATGGATGTTCGCGGGCTTGATGTCGCGATGGACCAGCCCGCGTGAATGTGCCTCCTCCAGCGACTCGCAGACCTGGGTGAGCAGATAGACAACTCGGCCGGCCGGCAGAGGTCCGGTCTTCCGCACCAGGGCCTCGAGGTCCATTCCATCCAGCAACTCCATCACGAAGTAGACCGTCTGGTCCTCCGTGACTCCGAAATCATAGAGTTCGACCGTGTGCTGCGATCGCAGGCTGGCTGCGGCCTCGGCCTCGCGCCAGAATCGCTTCACCGCGAGTTGTGCAGCCGCCTCATTCCCTTTGGCCAGGACACCGGGTCGAAGCAGCTTGATCGCGGCCGGCCGTGCCAGCATTCGGTGAGTCGCTCGGTAGACCTCGCCCATCCCTCCGGATCCGATGAGGTCACCCAACTTGTAACTCCCCATCTCCTTCGCCTTGGCGACCTGCAGACTGAGCCGCGTCATCACATACGAGATCACTACCGCCACGCCGACCAGGATGTAGTCGGGGTAGTGCATGACGATGACATTCTCCCACGACCCGTAGTCCCAGACTCCGCGGGCCTTTGCCGTGACCATCCCGATCGGATTCATGGAGACCGCGAACAGTCCGGCCGCCAGGGTCTTCCCGGGCGTGCTCGGCACAATGGCAGCGAAAATGAGGATGATCGCCCCGATCCAGCTGATCACCGGGAAGACATGGAGGCCATTGGGCACCTTCTCCCAATGGATCATGAGGCCGAGGGCGACCGAGGTGTATACCATGTAGAGCAGTCCGAGATCCAGGGCAAATCTCGGGTCGCGCTCATGACGCCGGGTGTAGTAGTAGAGTCCGAGGGAAACCACGATGCTGAGCCCGGCGAAGAAATCCTCCCCTGCGAGGCTCCAGTATCGAGGGTCGCGGCCGCTCATCGACCAGGTTGCGAAGTGGCCGAGAAAATCTCCCACGACCCAGAGGGCGGCGCCGACCAGGGCCATGATGCCCAGCCGTCGGCAGGCGTCCCGCAGCAGCTCCGGTGGGAGACGAGACCCCGCCGTCCCCACTCCTGACGGCGTGGACGGGAGTGGAGGAGCGACCAGCCGGGTTTCAGCCACGCACCACTCGGTACTCGGTACTCAGTACGCGGTACTCCTCAGGGCTTTGGCGTCAGTGTGAAATCCACTCGTCCTCTGGCAGCGGCCAGGAGCAGCCGGATGGTCCAGTTGCCCGGCGTCCCCACCTTGGTCTCGGCGTCCAGATCCAACTCGAGCAGCGTCGAGTCCACCTGGACTCCCGCTCCATCCGTTATGATCACAATCCCGTACCCATGATGGATGAAGCTATTGTGACGAAATGCTGCCTGTGGGGCGGAATTGACCCAATTGAAAGTCAGCTCGTCGTTCACATTTTCCATGTCTTCGGCCTTGAACTCGAAGCTCGCGGCCGTGTTGGTGACTTGCGGATCGTTCTCGGGCCCCAGCTCC
>DATIOP010000379.1:0-5370 GCA_035472975.1 Gemmatimonadales bacterium | reverse complement strand
CCGCGTTCGCTGCTTTCACCGATTGGGATCCCGCCGATGAAGTGAGCTGACGCGTTGCGGTTGATGACCTCGAACAGCAACGCCGCTTCGCCGCCATCCATTCTCCTGGCTACGCGATCCACGAAGTCCTCGACGATTGGGATGTGCACCGGGGGCGGTGTGCCGGAGCTGTTGCGGCTCCGCAGCAACCCATCGTGCCAGTACAGCTCGATCGAGGTGTCGGTCGTCTGCATGCACAGCATGATGACGGTCCGCTCGGACCAGTGGCGCGGGTCGCTCAAGCCGAGCACCTGGGTGGGGTGTTCGGCGAGCTGTTTGAGCCACGACAAGGTGGGGTGCTTCTGCTCGCCATGCTGGTGGTAGGTGACCAGGAACGCGAACACATCGCTCCCGACTCCCCAGATGGTAGGCTCAATGCTCGTCACCGCATCCGGCCAGACCCCGGAGGTGATGGCTACCGACCCCGGCGTAATGTGGATCTTTTCCGGATCGCGCTCCCACTGTCCGTGGGTCCGGGTGATCGCGAGCAGCTGTTCGGAGTTGGTTCGCGCTCGTTGGCCCAGCTGGCTCGACAGACCCGTGAGACGCCCTTTGTGCTGCATGTGAAGCAGCAGCTTCGCTGAGCCGTAGGCGTGGGCGGCGACGATCACCTGTTCAGCGGTGTAGCTGTGACGGTGGAGATGCGCCGCTTGCTGCGCCCAACCGGGATGACGGGTATGCACCTCGAATCCGCCTCCATCTAGCGGGGCGAGGTCATACACCTCGTGCAGCTCATGGATCTCGACGCCGAGCTTTTCCGCCAGGTAGAGGTAGTTGGTAGTCAGCTTGTTCTTGGCATTGTGGCCGCAACCGATGTTGCAGTTCCCGCATGAGATGCAGCCGGTGCGGCGGGGCCCAACCCCGCCGAAGTAGGGATCGTCCGCCTCGACACCCGGGCTGCCGAAGTAGACCCCCACCGGGGCCCGGTTGAACGTCTCGCCTCTCCCCATCTCGATCGCGACCTGCTGGATGTGCCGATCGACGTCAGTCGGCATGTAGGGGTAGCGAACCACACCGAGCATCCGGGAGGCCTGATCGATATACGGCGCCAGCTCGTCGGCCCAGTCGGTGATCCCGGCCCATTCCGGGGAGGAGAAGAACTTCTTCGGCGGGACATACAGCGTGTTGGCGTAGACCTGCGACCCGCCGCCCACGCCGGCGCCGGAGAGGATCAGCACATCGTCGAGGTATTCGATCCGCTGGATCCCGTACAACTCTGCCGCGGGCTGCCATAAGAAGTGTGGGAGATCCCACTGCGTCTTCGGAATGTCTTCATCTTTCCAACGCCTGCCCGACTCCATGACGCCAACCCGGTAGCCCTTCTCCGCGGCCCGAAGCGCGGCAACGCTTCCACCGAACCCCGAGCCAATGATCACCACGTCGTAGTCGAAGGTGGCCATGAGCCCTCCGCATCACCATGCAGCACGCGTCGCAGGACCTCGGCTCAGGAGGACCCTGCTTACGACCACGACCCACAAGAGGAGGAGGAGCGGCGAGAGGAAGCGCGAATAGGCGCCGTCCGGCGCCCAGAATCCGCTGCTTAGCCACGTGGCGCCCCCCAGCACTCCGAGGACGACGACTGCGACGCCCGCCGTGAAGAGCACGCTCGAGATCAACCCGGCCCGCCAGAGTCCAAACACCCCAGACATGATCAGCATTGCGCGGGGGAATGACATCAACACGACAAGGGCCCACGTGAAGTCGTTCAGCCCGGATATGAGGAGGTTCATACCAGAGCCGGCGATCGAGTACGCGAGGGCAGCGGCCAGCGCGATCTGCAGGAGGAACAGTGTTCCGAACGCTGCGCTGGCCGCGGTCGCCGCAGCACCCCAACCGTCCTGGCCCGCATCCGCCAGGGTGGTCCTGAGCGCCGCCGTGAACCACAGGAGGTTGAGGAGGTTGAGGCCGGACAAGAACGCGGCAGTCAGGATCCCCGTGCGATGACCATGGTAAAAGGCTACGAGCGCCTCAGGCGAAGCGCCGACCGGCGGCTGAGAGCCGTAGATGACCGAGGTGATGATGAACAGGGCGACAAACTGGAGACCGCTCGTGCGCCAGAGGCGTTCCCAGAACGCGGGGGTCGTGTAGGCTGTGTTGGACGCGCTCATGAGGACCTCGGCTTGGTCAAAGAGGCGCTGCAAGTGGGGGGAAACAATTTCTCAGGAGTTTGGGGGCCCATCCATTGGACTTTGGACTATCATCTCGTCGGCCCTCAGGCAAGGAGTCATGGCACGCCGCCAGGCAATTGCCCGCCCGCTTGACAACCGCCCGGCCGGGTGCGACTACGGGGAAGCGGAAACCCTGATTCGTCCGCAACGAGAACTCTCGATGACCCGGTTCGCCCACATCGCACTGCTTTCCATGGTTTCGGTTCTGGGCCACTCGGCCCTTGCCGCGCAGGGTTGGGTCCAGCCACCGCTCCTGTGGGTCGCCGCGCCCTCGATACTGCCTCCAGGCGCTCAGATCGTCGTGGTGTCCGGCGATCCCGCTGCACCGGGCCAATCCACCATCCAGCTCTTGATGCCGGACGGATGTACCATGCCGCCCCACCACCACCCCACCGATGAACGGGTGGAGGTGAAGGAAGGCACACTGTTGGTCGGGATGGGAGACAAGCTCGATGCGAAGAAGACCCTGCCTTTGAGCGTTGGTGATACGATCGTTGCACCTGCAGGCTTCCATCACTATTCCATTGCCAAAGGGGCTACCGTCGTCGAAGTGACCTTCATGGGTCCGTACACCATCACGTACGTACATGAATACCAGGCCCCGCGACAGCGTACTCCCCTCGGCAACTAGCTACCAGGACTCAGGCCGCCAGTGTCTCGTCATTTGAAGCCAAGGTCGGTAAGAGGCGCGGCGGAGCTGGCACTGCTCGCCGTGGGCATTGCCGCGCTCAGTGGCGGTCTCGATAGCTGCCGTAACAACGCGCCCACTGCTGGTCCGCCGCCACCGGAAGTGACGGTGCTGACGATTCAGGCGCAGACGATACCCGCCCAGCTCGAGTGGGTGGCCGAGGCGGCCGCGTCCAAGAGTGTACAGGTGCGGGCTCAGGTCTCCGGGGTGATCGTCGCGCGACCCTATGTCGAAGGCACGGACGTCCGCAAAGGAACGGTCCTGTTTCGGATCGATCCGCGAACCTATGAGGCCAACTTCCGCAGCGCCGAGGCTCGGGTGGCCGAGAGCGAAGCCCAGCTCGCGAACGCGGAACGAACTCTCGACCGGCTGAAGCCGCTGTTGGATGAGCGTGCGGTCGCTCAGCAGGACGTGGACAATGCCCAGGGCGCCTACGATCAGGCCCACGCGGCCGTCCTCGAGGCGCGGGCCACTTTGGACGCGGCGAAGAAGAACTACGACGACACCTTCGTGCGGGCCGAGGTGGACGGGCGGGCAGGGCGGGCCCTGATGGATTTGGGGGCCGTGACCTCGGGCGCGGGCGATCTGCTGACCACGGTGGATCAGGTGGATCCGGTCTACGTCTTCTTCAACCCGTCAGACCAGGACGTGCTCCAATGGCGTCAGGACATCGCGGCCAAACGCCTGGTAGTGCCTCCCGGCGTGCTTGACGTGCAAGCGAGGCTGTCCGATGGCAGCGTTCTCAGCGAGACGGGGAAGCTCAACTTCATCGACGTGGCATTGCAACCCGGCACCGGAGCACTCCAGCTTCGCGCCGTTTTCCCCAATTCACGGCATGCCCTGCTGCCAGGTCAGTTCGTACGGGTTCGGTTGCTCGGAGTCAAACGACAGGACGCGATCCTGGTCCCCCAGCGGGCGGTGCTTCAGGGTCTGAACGGCCCGTTTGTCTACGTCCTCGGCGACAGTGACAAGGTGACCGCGCGGAACGTCGGAGCAACCAACTGGCAGGGAACTCAGTGGCTCATTGACGGCGGGCTTCGGCCCGGTGATCGGGTAATCGTGGACGGGGTCCAGAAGATCGCACCCGGTCGCCCGGTGCGTCCGGTTGTCTACCGGCCCGAAGGGGACACGACCCTGACCGCGAAGAGCGATAGCGTGCTGGTCGCCCCTCCGTCTGCGGCGCCCCCGATCCGGGACACGGCGCGGGTCAGGCCCAAGCCATGAGCGAACCATCCGAGATCCGCTACCTCTTCATCCGGCGGCCCATCCTCGCAGGCGTCATCGCGATGGTGATCGTTCTGCTGGGAGCGTTCGCTCTCCGGACCCTGCCGATCAATCGCTATCCCACGATCACCCCGCCTTCGGTCCAGGTCTCGGCCGTCTACCCCGGTGCAACCGCGGAAGACGTTGCATCGGCCGTCGCGTCGCCAATCGAGCAGCAGCTTTCGGGGCTGGACGGCCTGCTCTACTTCAAGTCGTCGAACGCCAGCGACGGCACGATGAACCTGCAGGTGTATTTCGATATCTCGCGCGACCTCGATCTCGCGGCGGTGGACGTCCAGAACCAGCTCAACGTGGCAGAGCCTCAGATCCCTCAGGAGGTGGTGCGGCAGGGGCTCACGGTGACGAAGGCGCAGACCGACATCCTGATGGTCATTGCTCTTTCCTCCGAAGATCCCCGCTACGACGCGACCTACCTGAGCAATTATTCCAAGATCTATCTGGAGGACGAGATCAAACGGATCCCGGGCGTGGGAAGCGCGGGCACCTTCGGGCAGCTGCAGTTCTCCATGCTCCTGAGTCTGGATCCCGATCGCATGGCCCAGCTCGGCCTTACCGTCGCGGACGTTCAGGCGGCGGTGCTGGAGCAGAACACGACCAATCCGGCCGGCCGCATCGGCCGGGAGCCGGCTCCTCCCGGCAACCAGCTCACCCTTCCGGTCACGACGGTCGGTCGGCTCACGGACCCGAAGGAGTTCGAGAATATCATCGTCCGGGCCCGCCCCGATGGATCACTCATCCGGGTGAAGGACATCGGCCGGGTGACGCTCGGGGCTCAGAACTACGATCTGGTCAGCAAGGTCAACGGAGTCACCACGGCGGCGATGCGGGTGTTCCTGCGTCCCGGCGCCAACGCGCTCAACGTCAAGGCCGCCATCGTCGACCGCATGAACCAACTTGCGAAGAACTTCCCGCAAGGGGTCTCCTGGTTCATTCCGTTCGACACCACGCCCTTCATCAGCGCATCGGTTGAAGAGGTGGTGACGACCCTGTTCGAATCGATGCTGCTGGTAACCCTCGTGGTCTTCATCTTCCTGCAGAGCTGGCGGACGACGCTGATCCCGGTGCTCGCCGTGCCGGTTGCGATTATCGGCACCTTCTTCGGGCTTCAAGTCCTCGGCTTTACCATCAACCTGTTCACCCTTTTTGCCCCGGTGCTCGCGATCGGC
Source organism: Gemmatimonadales bacterium (assembly GCA_035472975.1). Taxonomy (GTDB): domain Bacteria; phylum Gemmatimonadota; class Gemmatimonadetes; order Gemmatimonadales; family GWC2-71-9; genus DATBGE01. Next base: position 25 of record DATIOP010000379.1, on the reverse strand, counting down.
ATCGTAGTCGACGACGCGATCGTGG
>DATIOP010000378.1:0-3200 GCA_035472975.1 Gemmatimonadales bacterium | reverse complement strand
GCGCAAGCCGGACTCGAGAGCAAGATGACCCATGTGTCCACTGGTGGCGGGGCATCCCTCGAATTCCTCGAAGGGAAGACACTCCCGGGTGTGGCCGCCCTGGACGACGCCTGATGCGCACTCTCGTCTATGCCGCTAACTGGAAAATGCATCTCCCTCCGGGAGACGCACGGGCTTTCGCGGCAACCTTTCTCGCGCGGACTCGGCCGCAGGAAGGCCGCTCATACTGGTTTTTCCCCTCCGCTGTGTCCATTGAGGCCACCAGTAATGCACTGAAGGGTCGCCCCGACATCAGCGTCGGCGCTCAGGATGTGCACTGGGAACCGAAAGGTGCCTTCACTGGTGAAACGTCGATCCAGCTGGCCAAAGGTGCCGGCGCAATCGGAGCGTTGGTGGGTCACTCCGAACGGCGACATGTCTTCGGGGAGACCGATGCGGAGACCCGCAGAAAGGTACGGGCGCTCCTCGAGGCAGGACTGACCCCGATGTTGTGCGTCGGGGAGACGCTGGCAGAACGTGTAGCGCAGCAGACCGAGTCGGTCGTGACCAGGCAGCTGAATGAAGGATTGCACAATCTTTCGCCCACCGATCTGGCCCGTGTTCTGATCGCCTACGAACCGGTCTGGGCTATCGGTACCGGCAAGAACGCCACACCGGAGGACGCAGCCGAGGTCCATCGGGCGGTCCGCCAAGTCGTGGCCAATCTCGGCCTTGCCGGTCGGGCGACCGTGCTCTACGGCGGCAGTGTCAACAAGGGCAATGTCCAGGCGCTGGTGGCGCAAGACGAGATCGATGGAGTGCTGGTCGGCGGCGCGAGTCTCGATCCGGAGGGCTGGTCCGAACTGGTGCAGCTGTAAGAAAACCGCCCCTACCGACAAGATGGCCCCCTGATTAGCTTTGCGGCCGCCATGTACTATCTCTTGCTAGTCTTGCTGATCATGGACGGGCTGCTGCTCGCGGCCGTCGTGCTGCTCCAGGCCGGGCAGGGTGGGGGTCTCGCCTCTCTCGGCGGCGGCACCACCGATCTCGTGGTTGGTGGCCGTCAGGCGGCCAATCTGCTTACCAAGATGAGCTGGATCTGCGGCGGGACCTTCCTGTTCCTGTCGCTGCTGCTGTCGATCGTCTCGCCGACCCGTAGCGGTGGATCCAGCGAGGTGCTCGAGCAGCTGCAGAACCAGCCGGCCCCGGCGGCGCCCGCACCGATTCCGTTGGAAGGTGCCACACCCACTACGCCCAGCAGCGACGCCGCGGGCCAGGGGTCACGGGCTCCGGCACCGCAGCCCTCCAAGCCGGCACCGTAACTCGAGGCACTATGAAGAAGACTTCGCGCGGGGTGACCGGATGACCGATCGCCCCGCTTTCGTATTACTGGAGGACGGGACCTGGTATCCCGGTACCACTCCGCGCCCAGTGGACTCGGCGTTCGGAGAGGTGGTCTTCACCACGAACCTGAGCGGGTATCAGGAGGTCTTCACCGACCCGAGTTATCTGGGACAGATCGTGGTCATGACAGCCCCCATGATCGGCAACTATGGGGTCAATCCCGACGACATGGAATCGAGCAAGCCTCAGGTCACCGGAGTTGTGGTGAGGGAGATGTCGCGCCACGCCTCCAACTGGAGGTCCACGCGTCCGCTCGACGAGTGGCTGGCCGAGTCACGCATCCCGGTCATCGAGAACGTGGACACTCGGCGACTTACCCGGCACATCCGAGAACGCGGAGCCATGCGCGGCGTGATTGCGGAGGGCAGGGAACCCACGCCGCAGTTGACGCTGCAGCTGATGGACTCTCCTTCGATGAACGGCCTCGACCTGGCATCACGGGCGACGACGCCGAAGGCCTATCAGGAGGGGGATGGCCCGCTGATTGTGGCCTACGATTACGGCATGAAGCGGAACATTGCGCGAATGCTCTCTGCCTCAGGCTGCCGGGTCTCGGTGGTTCCGGCGACCGTGACCGCGAAGGAAGTACAGAAGATGAAGCCGGCCGGGCTTTTCCTTTCAAATGGGCCCGGGGACCCTGCGGCGGTGGGGTACGCCATCCAGAACATCAAGGAGCTGGCTGAATCAGGGCTCCCCACGTTCGGCATTTGCCTCGGGCACCAGCTCTTGGGGCTCGCGTTCGGTGGACAGACGGTCAAACTGCCTTATGGCCACCGAGGTGGTAACCACCCCGTGCGCGATCTCCGTACGGGACAAGTACTTATAACGTCACAGAACCACGGATTCGCGGTTCAGGGCGAGCAGGGCGCCGTCCCCGGCGCGAGCGATTTGGAGGTCACTCACGTCAATCTCAATGATGGAACGGTGGAAGGCATTCGGCACAAAGCACTTCCGGTCTTTGCCGTCCAATACCACCCGGAAGCCTCCCCAGGACCTCACGACGCCTACCCCCACTTTGCCGAATTCGTACGAATGATTGGCGGGTCACCCCGCCCGGATGGGCCAACCCCTTGACAGTCAACGTGTAAGCTCGTAGTCTCTCATGCAGCCTTGCTGCTTGGGACCGAGCCGGGCATGAGACCCTCCAGGGGGGAACGCATGACGAAGGCCGATCTCGTAGAACAGGTCACCGCCTCCATCGCGCGCACGGCGGGCCCCATGATTTCCAAGAAAGATTGCGCGAGAGTAGTCGACGCATTCTTGGACGCGGTCAAGGAAGCACTTAAGAATCAACACAACATAGAGGTACGTGGCTTCGGCACCTTCAAGATCCGCCGTCGGAAGACTCGCATGGCGAGGAATCCGCGCACCGGCGATCCGGTTGAAGTGGCCGCGCGACCGGTGCCTGTGTTCAAGCCCAGCAAGGAGTTGCGGGCTTTAGTGGCAGACGAGACTCCGGAATCGGCTGATTCTCAGCCCCATTCCGAGTGATCTGAGGATCAGAGCCTTCGTGGTGTAATGGGAGCCGGGTCAGCCCGGCTCCCTTCGTTTCAGGGGACCGGGTGGTCTCCGCATCCGATAAGCGATTATACTGCTCAGAATGACTGCTTCGGTTGAGACTGTAACGGTCAAGGTGCTCCTGTTCGCCAGCTATGCCGACTGGATTGGGCGGGATACCGTAGAGGTTTCGTTGCCGGCTCCCGCGACAGTCGCTGATCTGATTCGCCAGCTGCGCGACGAATTGCCCCAGGCCGACCGGCTTCCCACCCGTCCTCTCGCAGCGATCAACGCGGTTCATGCGACAGCCGATTCGCTGC
>DATIOP010000377.1:0-3832 GCA_035472975.1 Gemmatimonadales bacterium | reverse complement strand
GATCACGACAGCCTCTCGAGCTGGGGCAGCATCGGCCGCCTCGCCGGGAATGATTTCGAATCGGCTGTCTTCACCCATCATCCAGAGATCCGGCAAGCATTCGAGGCCCTCGCGAGAACCCATCCCCTGGTGTGCCGGATGAGCGGGTCAGGTTCGGCGGTGTTTGCGGTGTATCGGAGTGCGGAAGTGAGGGACGATGCGGTCATGATGCTGGGCAAGAAATTTGGGGATGTGGTGCCCGTGGTGGTGGGGGGTGGGTAGTGGGTGGTGGGTTGTGGGGGGAAGACGGGAGAAGGGAGACGGGAGAAGAGAGACGGGAGAAAGAAGAAGGGAGAAGGGAGACGGGAAATCGGGAACTCGGAACTGGGAACTGGTTTTGGAGGTTAAGTGCATAAACCCGGTGTCACGTACGGCTTGACGCTGGTTGCAGTCACGGCGGCCGTGCTGCTCCGCTGGCTGCTGGACCCCGTTTTGGGCGATTCCCTGCCGCTGGTGACGCTCTACGGGGCCGTCGCGTTCGGCGTCTGGATCGGCGGCTGGCGCCCCGCACTAGTCGCCGTGCTCCTCGGGTACATCGCCTGTTCCTACTTTTTCATAGTGCCGCGCGGTGTAATCCTCCTGGATGTGCCCACCCTGGTCGGGCTCACCGCGTACCTCATCACCTGCTCGATCATCATCGGTTTCGGGGAGGCCATGCGAACCTCCCAGCGTCCTTCTCGCCTCCTTGCCTCCATCGTCGAGTCCTCCGACGACGCCATCGTCAGTAAGACGGTGGACGGGGTCATTCAGAGCTGGAATGCCTCGGCGGAGCGGCTCTTTGGATACACGGCCGCGGAAGCGATTGGCCGTCATATCACCATCATTATCCCTCCCGACCGGCAGGACGAAGAGAAGGAGATCCTGGGCCGCATCCGGGCCGGTGAGCGGGTCGAACACTTCGAAACCGTCCGGCTTCGAAAGGACGGCCAGCACATTTACATCTCGCTGACAATATCCCCGGTGTTCGATGAATCAGGGAAGGTCGTGGGAGCGTCGAAGACCGCAAGGGACATCACGGACCGTAAGAAGGCGGAAGAGAAGATTCACAGCCTGCTGGCCGAACTCCAACAGGCGGACCGTCACAAGGACGAATTCCTGGCCCTGCTGGCCCACGAATTGAGAGGTCCTCTCGCTCCCCTTCGCAACACTCTCGAGATCATCAAGCGCACTGGTGATTCCGGAAACGAAGCCATCGACGCCCACGGGACCATGGACCGCCAGCTGGGCCAACTGGTGCGGCTGGTGGACGACCTGCTCGACATCAGCCGCATCACCCACGGCAAACTCGGCCTCGCTAGAGAGCGGGTAGAGCTGGCCCAGATCATCAACCAGGCTGTCGAAGCCTTGCGGCCGCTCGCCGAGTCAAAGGAGCAGCGGTTCATCATCGGCCTGCCGCCACGGCCGATCTACCTGAATGCCGACCCGGCCCGCCTGGTCCAGGTATTCGGCAACCTGCTCAACAACGCATGCAAGTACACGCCGCCCGGAGGCAGGATCTCGGTGACGGCTGAGCAAGCGGGGAGCGAGGTCCTGGTCAAGGTGAAAGACACCGGTGTGGGCATCCCCGCCGACCGGCTCACCAACGTCTTTGAGATGTTCACCCAGCTCGACCAGGGCGGCGAGGCGTCGCAAGGCGGCCTTGGCCTCGGCCTGACGCTGGTCAAGCGTCTGGTCGAGATGCATGACGGGAGCGTGACCGCTCATAGCGAGGGACCCGGCAAGGGAAGCGAGTTCGTGGTTCGGCTCCCGGTGATGAGCGCGCCGCCGACTAGCAATGGAGTGTTGCCGGAGAGCACGCCGGCGGCGAAGCCTCGTCGCATCCTCGTGGTGGATGACAACACCGATGCGGCCTCCTCGCTCGCCATGCTGCTCAAGATCTCTGGCAATGAGGCGCACACGGCCAACGAGGGGGCCGAAGCGATCGAGGTGGCGGAGGCATTTCGTCCCGACGTCGTCCTCCTCGACATCGGCATGCCCAACCTCGACGGCCTCGAGGTCTGCCGCCGCATCCGGGCCCAGCCCTGGGGCCGAGACATGCTGATGATCGCCCTGACCGGCTGGGGCCAGGAGGAGGACCGGCGAAAGTCGAAAGACGTCGGATTCGATCACCACCTGGTGAAGCCGGTCGATTTCCCGACCTTGGTGAGGTTGCTGGCGGAGAGTGGGAACGAGGCGGTAGGGCGGTAAGGCGGACAGGGCGGACGGGGCGGACGGGGCGGAGCGAGGGAGATTGTCCACCTCGTCCGTCCCGACCGCCCTGTTCGTCTAGTTCGACACGGAATGATCCACCGCGTACTTCAGCATGTTCAACAGATTATCCCTCGGATCGAAGTCGGGCCGGTCCCGGTAATAGAGGATCGTCGTCCCGGGGCGGAATTTGCGATTGTGCCGCTCGATCAGATCGAAGCCCACGACCTGGAGAATTCCCCGCCGCTGCAGTAACCCGTACTCGTTCGGAGCCATGTCGAGGCGGAGTATGCTGTCCACGGCCGCTTCAACATCCTGCTCGTACTGGGCACTCTCCTTGTAGGCATCGAACGCTTCCTTCACCAGCGCATCGAGCTTCTGCCGGAACCGCTCGTCGATCTGCGCCTGGGTGGGAGGCATACCGAGCTCGGCCTCGAGTTCGACTCGGGCCTCCTCGCGCAGCGCAGCCCCCTGATCGTTGGAGATCTGGGTCCGGGTCTCACTCTTGAACCTGTTTTCGACGATCCGGATCTGCTCCTTCACCTCGAGCGGCGTGATGCAGAGCATCCGGAAGATCTTGTGATCATCGAGGTGGACCTTCTTGGGCAGGAGGTCTTGCCGTCCAATGATCTTCTTCGCGTCCAACCGCGCCACGATTTCATCGTCGGTCAGCCCAAAGAGAACCGGGTCGGTCGCGTTCTGGACCCAGCTGAGCCGGTCGGTGGCTGAGAAAGTCTGGGATGGATCACGCGGAATGACATTTCTGACCTGATCCCGCACCCGGTACTCGTAGCGTTCAATCTCGAAGAGGCTGTTGCGGACTTCGGTACGGAGAACCACGTGGTCAACCGGTTCGGTCGCCTTGCCCAGTGCCGCGCGTCCGCTAAAAGCGATGCCTTTGCCGTTCACGATCCATTCGTCCACCCGCGCCATGATCTGGTGTTTAGTGACGTAGAACGGGTCCCAGCGGACCAGCTCGGTCAGAACCTGAGTCGGCAGCGACTCGAGGAACCGGGACATCTGCTGCTGCTGGTCCTCGTCCACCAGTGAATCAGCGACGACGTCCGAGGCGATGGCATAGCCGATCAAACCGACGAAGCCCGCGACGAGGAAGGACAGGATCGCCGCCAGATCGGAGCTGAGGTCGGTCTTGTGGGACCAGGTGATGACCCCGTCGTCGAAGTTGGGTACCAGCGTCAGGGTGAAGGTGAAATCCGGATCGAAGAAGTTGTCCACGAAGTACTCGCCGCGAATCTTGACGCTGATTTCGCCGGTGAGCTGCCCATTCTGGGGATTGATGCCCGGGCCGATCGAGACGCTGAACAGCTGGCCGATCTCCTCACTGGTCGGATCGAACAGGTCGCGGCGGAGCGGGAACTTGAACTCGCCACTCCCATCATTCTTCGGTTCGGCGAAGAGAAACTTCTGGTGAGCCGATAGATCCTTGAAGAAGTCGTCCCGCACCGCGAAGGCGATGTCCTGGCCTTCCTCGAGGAACCACGTTACGCCCATCGACTCGCCGTCCGCGGCCAGCGCAAGGCGTTCCTTGGCCTGCGCGTCGATCTGCGCCGACACTGTGTTGGTGGTGTAGTAGCCGCTGACCCAG
>DATIOP010000376.1:0-4614 GCA_035472975.1 Gemmatimonadales bacterium | reverse complement strand
GTAAAAGCACCGCAAGTTGGCCTGCTCTATACCGATAGGGCTTGTAAGCAACGTTCATGTGGTATTTTCCTTGCTGCGGGCTGCGTGGATCGCCTGTCGCGCCGCTAACACAATTCATGCCCGGGTCCGAATGCCAGTGAGCGAAGCTACGACGGTCGACGCCAGCCTCCGCGATTGGATTCGACTCATTCGGCCGCAGCAATGGATCAAGAACGCTTTTGTTCTCACCCCGTTGCTCTTCTCCGGAAAATTTCTTGACCTCACTGCCGACCTGCGTGCCGGGTTGGCGTTCATCTCCTTCTGTTTCCTCGCCAGCGCGGTCTATGCCTGGAATGACGTCCTCGACCGAGCGGGAGATCGGCAGCATCCTACCAAACGACTTCGGCCAGTGGCCGCAGGCCGAATCAGCGTGTCTGCTGCAGCCTGGTCGGGAGTTATTCTCGCCGCGGTTGGGCTGGCCGGGGTCCGCCGTTCTCGGTCCGCCGGTTCTTGTGGTCGCGGTTGCGTACCTCGGCCTCAACGTTCTCTACTCCTTCCGACTGAAGCACGTCGTCGTTCTCGATGTGTTCTGTGTCGCCGGATTCTTCGTGCTGCGACTCCTCGCAGGCGCCCGGGCCGTGGCGGCAGTGCCGTCCATCTGGCTCCTGCTCTGCGGCGGCCTGCTCGCGCTCTACCTCGGGTTTGCCAAGCGACGTCACGAGCTTGTCCTTCTCGGAAGCGGATCCTCCCAACACCGCACGGTTCTCGCCGATTACAGCCCGGCATTTCTGGACCAGATGTCCGGAGTGCTCCTTTCCGTGACGATCGTCGCGTACATCATGTACACGCTTTCGCCGGAGAAATTGGCCGAAATCGGTTCATACCGGTTGACCTACAGCGCCGGGTTCGTGCTGTATGGAGTGTTCCGCTACCTGTTTCTGGTTCACCAGAGGGAAGGGGGCAACCCCAACGACGTCCTCTTCACCGATCGAGCGCTCCTGGCGTCGGTCGTCCTCTGGTTTCTCTACTGTTTCTGGGTGATCTATTCCCCGCGCTGAGTCGGCCGTGGCCCGCAACTTCCTCGCGCTCGGCGGCGGGGAAGTGGCGGCCCGGGTCATCTCGTTCGGTGCGACGGTCTATTTGGCCCGCACCCTGGGCGCGTCGGGATATGGCATCATCGCCGTCGCGATGGCCGTCATGCTCTACCTCACGTATCTGACCGATTGCGGGGTGGAAGTGCTGGGGGTGCGGGAGGTCGCGGCTGCGCCGACCCAGATCGGGAAACTGGTCCCTCCGGTCTTATCGCTCCGTCTCGCTGTCGCTGGGACCACCGTTCTGGTTGTCACAGGTCTCGGCCTTACCGTACTTCCACAGCCAGACGGTGCGGTGCTGGCAGGTTACAGCCTCATCCTGCTGGCCGTGGGTGGCAACACTCGCTGGGTCCATCTCGGATTGGAGCGCGCAGGTTTCGCTGCAATGGCTCGTGCCGCCGGCGAGGCCACGATGCTTGCAATCGTACTGCTTCTGCTCCGCGACGCAGGCGACCTCGGCCGGGTCCCGCTCGCCCAATTCACCGGCGACATGCTCGCCGCGATCCTGCTGGGTTGGGGATTGAGCCGAATCGGCCACCGGCTCGTCATGCGTTGGGACCTCCAGGAAGCCGGTCCGGTGGTACAGCAAGGATCCTGGCTGGCCGCCAACGCGATCGTCGGTCTCCTCATATACAACTCGGACCTGATCTTCCTTCGAATTCTGCGTACCCCGCAGGAGGTAGGCCTCTACGCTGCGGCATACACGCTTATCAGCTTCCTGCTGAATCTTGGGGTGACCTACGGGCAGAGTCTGTTGCCGACTCTGACCCGCCTCGCCTCGACCCCTGTGGAGCAACGAGGGCTATATCACGCGGCTCTGGCTCAGGTATTCGCCGGCGCGATTCCGGTTGCGGTGGGTGGAACCCTCGTGGCCCGGGGCATACTACATCTGGTGTTCGGATCGCAATTCGAGCCCGCGGCTCCGGCTCTCATCGTACTGCTCTGGTCGATTCCTGTCGCCTTCTTCCGCAATGTTCCCCAAACGGCACTCATCGCGGCGGGCCGACAGGAGTGGGTCTTTCGTGTCACCTTCGTTTCGGCGGTGCTGAATCTCGCTCTCAATGTCGTACTAATTCCCCGGTGGGGCATGATGGGGGCCGCAACGGCCACCCTCGCAACCGAGACGATCAGGACGATTCTCACCCTGCATCGCACGGTGCTGGCGGGGTTCCCGGTTCCTTCTCCCGTACGTTTTTGGCGGGTGACCCTCGCCGCTAGCGTCATGGCCGCAGTGCTCCTGGTCGTGCGCCCAGGCTCCATCCTGCTCGCGATACCACTGGGTGCGGCCGCCTACGTTCTCGGTCTCATCGCCTGTGGAGCTATTCGCCTGCGTCCTGGCACCTGGCCCGCTCTGGAGTTGTGATGCCTATGACCGGATGGGCCAACGGTCATGAACCTGCTGCAGGTCGGGCGGGGGGTGGCGCTACTGGTGGGTCCTCCACCGCAGGTCCTCGAGCCACTGATCCACGTGTCATGGCTGGCCGCTGGCCCCTGGACGACCGAGTGTCGATCTCCTGTTTCGGGATCTTTGGGCCCCGGCACACTCGAGGTTCGGGAACCTATTGACCGAGCACTTGAAATGCTGCATTAATGCGGCACTTTGTTGCTCCGAGGCAACAGGTCAGGCTCAATGACGCCGCTCAGGCGACACAGCGTCCGGGAAGTCATTGAAATTGCGGCGGTTAGAACGGGTCCTCTGGGCGACCCCGATCTACGCTGGTATGTCTATTGCCGGGATTGGCTGGCCTCCGCCGGCACTTGGCCGGTCGGCGACCATGGTTTCCTAGCACGAACTCCGATTCGAGGGGCGTCCGCCCATGATGGCTCACCTACTCGGCTTCAGCCTCGCATTGTACGTTGGCCCGGATCAGATCCTTCCTCTTACCTCGATCCTTGGGGCAATTGGCGGCGCGCTGATGATCTTCTGGCGCCAGGTAGTGGGCCTGTTCCGCCGAGTCCGTTCGATCTTCGTCCGCGAATAGCAGCTTCCAGCAGAACCCCATCGCGATCCCTCGCTGACCACGCCGGGGACCGCCTTGGGGCACGCCGTCCCGCTACCTTCCCCATGGGACTGACCGGAAGGCGCTGATGGCGCAGTCATCCTCCAAACTCTCTTCCCGGCCCCTCAGCTGGTTCTTCATTGCGGCCTTCGCGCTCGCCCTGATTTGCGGCCTGCTTGAAGCGCTCGAGACACTGGCACTTTCGACTAAACCCGGCATGCTGGGCTGGAAAACAGGCAATTCGGTCCTGGCTCTCATCGCGGCTCCAGTCGTTTACGCAATCATCTACTTGATCGCAGCGCTGCCTTTCGCTCTGGTCTCCCGAATCTGGACCGGCAAGGCATGGGACACGGTCATGGTGTGGGTGCTTCTGGCCCTGTTCGGTTACTCGGCTACGACACTCCTCCGCTCCTGGTTCTCGGAGTTCGCCGCCCTGATGCTCGGTCTCGGGCTCGCCACCGTTCTTACCCGCTTGTACCAGGCCAACCGCGAACGATGGGGCGATCGACTGAGCCGCTGGGCATTACCGCTGGCGATTGCGATTCCCATCATCGCAGTCGGCGGCGTCGCTATCGCCCGGTATCGCGAAAAACTGGCGGTGAAGGCTCTGCCCTCGGCTCCCGCCGGCGCTCCCAATGTGCTTCTGCTAGTGATGGATACTCAGCGCGCCGATCACTTGACCTCCTATGGCTATCCGCGGTCTACTACGCCCCGTTTGGCGCGCCTTGCGGCGGAGGGCACCAGCTTCACCTGGGCGTCCTCGCCGGCTGTCACGACTCTACCCTCCCACTCCAGCATGATGACGGGGCGGCTGGTGAGGGAACACGGGGCCGGCTCTGGCGGTCGGCTGTTCCTCGACGGTCGGTTTCCCACTCTCGCGGAGCAAATGCGCTCGAAAGGTTATCTGACAGGGGGATTTGTCGCTAACACATACTGGACCGGCCGGCACACCGGTCTCAATCGCGGCTTCATTCACTACGAGGACTACTACAGCAGCTCAATGGACGCCCTCGCCAGGACGGTGCTCGGCCGGCACTTGGCGTACGACGTATTCCCCAGGTTCGGGAAGATCGATATCCCCGGGAGAAAGCGGGCCGGAGCGGTGAAAGAGGAATTGCTGCACTGGGTAGATGCGAATCCGGGACGTCCCTTCTTCGCATTCCTGAACTACTTCGACGTCCATGCGCCATATCTGCCGGTTAAGGAGTTCGCTGGTCGCTTCTCACCGGCCGGTAGTTCGTGCGACCGTCCCCACAAGATCGAGATCGGGGCGTGGAACGAGAACGCGAGTCCTCCTGACTCCGCGCTGCTCACCATCTGGCGGGATCGCTACGACGAGTCGCTCGCTTCCATGGACCATGAGATAGGAGCGCTATTCGACAGCCTCGAAGCGCGGGGCTTACTGAAGAACGCGATCGTGGTAGTGACGGGCGACCATGGAGAGAGTTTCGGTGAACACGGTACCGTTCATCACGGGGGAACCCTTCATCTCGAGCAGATCCACGTTCCCCTCATCCTCTGGGCACCGGGACGGGTTCCGGCGG
>DATIOP010000375.1:0-6410 GCA_035472975.1 Gemmatimonadales bacterium | reverse complement strand
CGCAGCACGCGCCGGCGGCGGGGCAATCCGCGCAGCATGACACTGCCTTCTTCGGGCACCCGCGCGGGTTGGCGACACTTTTCTTCACCGAGATGTGGGAGCGGTTCGCCTACTATGGCAACCGCGCCATCCTGATCCTCTTCATGACGGCGTCGGCCGCGACCGGCGGACTGGGCTGGGACGTCGCGAAGGCCGGTGCGGTATACGGAACCTACGTCGCGCTGGTGTACATGCTGTCGCTGCCGGGCGGGTGGATGGCCGACAAGATCCTGGGGCTTAGGCGGGCGGTGCTCTACGGCGGCATCTTCATCATGTGCGGGCAGATCTGTCTCGCCATTCCGGGTAGCACGCTCTTCTTCCCGGGACTGGCCTGCATCATCATCGGCACCGGATTGCTTAAGCCCAACGTCAGCGCGATCGTGGGTGAGCTGTATACCCAGGAAGACCGCCGGCGCGACGCCGGCTTTTCGATTTTCTACATGGGGATCAACCTCGGCGCATTCATCTCCCCCCTGGTCGTCGGATCCCTGGCTCAGGGCAGCACGTTCCAGGGCTTTCTCCAGAACATGGGGCTCGATCCCCGCAATTCATGGCATTGGGGATTCGGGATCGGCTCGCTGGGCATGCTGTTCGGCCTCATTCAGTACATGCGAGGCTGGAAGTACCTGGGTGAAGCGGGCATCCATCCTAGTGTAACGCCGGCTTCGCCGCAGGGCGCGCAGGCACGGCGGCAGGTCTGGATCGGTGCACTCGTAATCATTGCCATCATCGGCCTCATCGCCGCGCTGGTGCAGCAGAATGTGATCTCGATTCAGACCGTCACCAATGGATTCAGCTGGCTCTACCTCGCGATCGTGGTCGGCTTCTTCGTCTGGCTCTTCCAGTTCGGCCAATGGACCAGGGAGGAACGGAAGCGGCTGATCGTGATTCTGGTGTTGTTTTGCTCGGCCGCAGTGTTCTGGTCGGCGTTCGAGCAGGCCGCGTCCACCCTGAACCTGTTCGCCCAGCGGAATACCGATACCAAGTTCCTGGGCATCGCCTACCCGCCGAGCTGGCTCCAGTCGGTGAATGCGCTGATGATCATCATCTTCGCGCCGGTGTTTGCCTGGCTGTGGCTGCGGTTGGGCAAGCATGATCCCTCGAGCCCCACGAAGTTCGCCTTTGGTCTTCTCTTTGTAGGACTCGGCTTCGCGGTCATGATCGGAGCAGCGGCTGCGTCGGCCAGCGGTCAGCTGGTCAGTCCGATGTGGCTGATCCTCACCTACTTCCTCCACACCGTCGGCGAACTCTGCCTGAGTCCGGTTGGACTTTCTTCGATGACACGGCTCGCCCCGGACCGGGTGAAGGGCATGATGATGGGTGTGTGGTTCCTGGCAACGTCGGTGGGCAACCTGATCGCCGGGCGGGTGGCCGGCTTCTACACTTCGTTCTCGCTCACCCAGCTGTTTGGCGCGGTTACGGCCTTCGCACTCGTCGCGAGCCTGGTCATGTTCCTGCTGGTCCGGCCCATCAAACAGATGCTGGCGCGGGACTAGGATTACTTGCTCTTGAACACGCGGAAGAGGTAACGGAGGGAAGGGAACAAGACCGCCGCACCCAGGACCAGGGCAGCCAAGGTGAGCTGCAGGGTTATCCTGGGTGCGGCGGCTTCTTTTATGGTGAGGTCCGGAGGGAGCAGGTAGGGATATTGCGCCGCCGCCCACCCCCAGATGATGCAGCTGAGCTGTGCCGCGGCGGCGAACCGTGCCAGGTGCCACCGCCGCTTCCAGAGCGCCACCAGGGCCGTCACTGCAAAGGCCCCGGTGAGCAGGTGAATCGGGATCGCGCGAGTGGAACCGAGCAGCCCCTCTTGCATGAGCGGCGCATCGCGGAGCGCCGTCACCAGAGTCAGCACCGCCGCCACAAAGCAGAGCCCGCCCGCCATGAGCGCCCGCGTCCGGAAATCCTCCTTCAATGATTCGCCGTCCGCCTCGATGGTGAGATAGATCGCCGCGAGGAACGCGAACAACACTACCGTGAAGAGCCCCAGCGACAGGGCGAACGGCGTGAGCCATGGAGAGACATAGCCGGCAATGAAGTCTGTTCCTGCCGCCGGAGGACCGACTCGCCCGGATGCGATCGCCCCCACGCACACCCCCAACAGGAAGGGAGTCAGCAGGCTCGCGATGGAAAAGGTCCGGCCCCAGCGGCGCTGGGCCACATCGTGATGGGTATCGTAGGAGCGGAAGATGAAGGCGGATCCCCGGAGCACGATCCCGAAGAGCATCAGGGTGAGCGGGATATGGAGCCCCACCGCGACGCGGCTGAACACGAGGGGAAAACAGGTGAAGAGCAGGACAACGACGAGAATCAGCCATACATGGTTCGCTTCCCACACCGGGCCGATCGCGTTGGCGATGAGCTCGCGCTGCCGGTCGCGCCGCGGCCCGGACGCAAGCAAGTCCCAGACTCCTCCGCCGAAATCCGCTCCGGCCAGGAGCACGTATCCGTTCAGGGCGATGAGAATTACACCCGCGAGGAGCAGCGCTTCGATCGTCTGGGACATCAGCCCTTCACCTCGACCTTCGGGCCTGGTGTATAGCTGCGGCTCCAGTCTCTGGTCACCGGGCTTCGGATGATCTGGGAGTAGAGCATCCAGGCGACGATCGTGCCGAGGAAGAGGTAGAGCAGGGTAATCAGGGTAAATGGCACCACGAGGCCGGGCATCGGAGTGACGGCCTCCGCCGTTCTCAACACGCCCGAGATGATCCACGGTTGCCGGCCAACCTCGGTCACCACCCAGCCAGCTTCGATAGCGAGGAACCCCATCGGCCCGGCCAGGATGATCGCTTTGAGCAGAGCGCGATTCTGCGAAACCTCCCGTCGTCGTAAGGCTGTAATCGCCACCCATAAAGCGACAAGAGCCATGTAGCTGCCGAGCCCCACCATGATCTGAAATGCCAGGTGGACGATCGTGACGTGGGGCCAATCTTCACGGGGTACCTGGTCGAGGCCCTTCACCTCCGCGTGGGGATCATGATACGCCAGGAGGGACAGCCCGTAGGGAATCTCGATTCCAAAGCGAACCTCCCGCCGATCAATGTCAGGCAGCCCGCCGATCAGGAGTGGGGCTTCGCGGCGGGTCTCGAAGACGGACTCCATTGCAGCGAGTTTTGCCGGTTGATACTCGGCTACGTTCCGGGCGCTGATGTCCCCCGAGACAGGCTGCAGCAAGGCGGCCGGCGTTCCGACCATGAGGCCGATCTGAAGGGCCCGCCGGTGGAAGGCGTTCATCGGATCGCCGAAGAGGAACACCGCATGGACAGCGGAGACGGCGAGGCCGGTTGCGGCGTAGGCGGCAAGCGTCATGTGCAGCGTCTGCTGAAATGCCGCGGGGTTGAGCATCGCGCGGATCGGATCGAGCTCCGTGAGCTGTCCCGAGATCGCGCGGAATCCGGTGGGCGTATTCATCCAGGCGTTCGCGATGACGACGAATATTCCGGAGAGCACGCCGCTGAGTGCCACCAGAATTCCCGCTCCGATGTGAGCCTTCGGCGGAATCTTCTCCCAACCGTAGAGGTAGATCCCGAGGAAGATGGCTTCGGTGAAGAAGGCGAAGCCTTCGAGGGAGAAAGGCATGCCGATGATCGGGCCCGCCATCTCCATGAACCTGGGCCAGAGGAGACCCAGCTCGAAGCTGAGGACGGTTCCAGAGACCGCGCCGACGGCAAAAAGAATCGCCGTGCCCTTGGCCCAGCGCCTGGCCAGCTCGAGGTAGACCGGGTCGCGGGTTGCTCGCCAGCGCCATTCGGCCAGCACCATGAGCAGCGGCATGCCGATGCCCACCACCGCGAAGATGATGTGAAAGGCCAGCGAGATGGCCATCTGGGAGCGGGCGGCGAGCAGGTCGGACATGCCGCCTAGAACAATAGCTCTATCCCCAGGCGGAAGAGGTGAGGCGGGCCGTAGAAGAAGAGCGGCTGGGTGTAGTCCTTGACCGCGGCCTGATAGAGCGGCATCAGCTCCCCGGCGCCGTCCACATAACCGTTGTGGTCGAGGTCCGCCCAGGCACGGTAGCGCGGCGACTCGTAGGGTATCGGTTCGGGGTGCATGGCGTAGGCACTATCCACCAGCGTCTGAACCTCCGCGTTGGTCGCGTTCACATTTCCCGAAGTGCGCCGGACCGCCACGATGTTGCGCTTATTGAGAATGTTGCGGCCGTCGAGGTAGACGCTCCCCCCCATTCTGCCCAACCGGAACGGCCGCCGAATCAGCATGTCCAGCGAGCTGGTGCTCGGCAGGCGATTGTCGTTAGGCAGGCCGACCAGACTGTCTCCCGCCACATTGGTGCGCGAATAAGGCAACCCCGATCCCCAGCGGAAGATCAGCGATCCCTGGAAGTCGGCGAGCACGTGGGCACCCAGCAGAGTCGGTCCCCAACGGGTAGGAGTCTGCCCTGTGCCGATCAGGATTAGGCTGTGCCGGCGATCGTAGTCCAGGGGGAATTCAACTTTGGCGGGGAAGGTGGTGTCCCCTGTGATGGGATCAACTCTGATCTGCTGGCGCAGCAGGAACGCGCTGGTAGACGTCGCATTGGCCTGTTGCAGGGTGTAGCTGACCCGGAGTCCCCAATTCTGCCGGAACTCCCGCTCCAGAATCAGTTCGAGGCCCTTTACCGATCCTGCGTCGGCGTTGCCGAAAATGCTCGAATCAGGATTCACGCCCAAGGGGACTGAAGCGACGAGGCCGTCGAGCCGCTTGATATAGAGATTCGCCCGAACGGAAGTGATCTGGGAGGGCCGAACCCGAAGGCTGAACTCGTATTGGGTGTTCTCCTCGAATCCGAGGTTCGGATTGCCCTGACGGAATCTCCCAGTGCGTACCGTGTCATCGAAGGCGGCGTCCACCAGATACTGATAGTCCGGTGGCTGGCGGAAGACGCCATAACTCGCGACGAATGTCGCTCCTTTAAAGACCGTGCTCACGGCAAAGCGGGGACTCAGTCCATGCTGGGTCTCGGCAGGCTGTCCGGGCAGATCGAGCCGCCCGCTGAATTGGTCGTACCGCAGTCCTGCCGTGAAGGCCAGCTCGTCTTTCCGGTACTGCGCCTCGGCGTAGAGCGCCGCGGCGTAGGGGTCAAAACTGCTGGCGGTGGCGTCGGGAACCGAATCGCCCGCGGGGAGGTAGCCCAGCACTCGGTTGAAGGTGCGTACCTCCTGACTGGCGTATTCACCGCCGACGTAGAAGTCTCCGGAGGTTCCGGCGCTGATGCTGAGATCGAGCCGGCTGCGCAGGTCCTTGTACTTATTCCAGGCGACATCTCCCTTCGATGAACCACCCATGTAGTAGGCGGGCACTCCCCACGGAGTCTTATCGCTGGGCGCGGGAGGAGAGAACCCGATAATCTGGCGGTTCCCGGCAACAGTGTCTTGCCGGCGCGCGATGTCCTCTCCGACGATGTCGAGCTTGTCGAAGGTGAACGCGCCGACGTTGTAGTCGGCCGGATTAACACTGGTTCCACGGAGGAATTCGCGGTCGAAATACCCTACGCGGACGTCCCCAACGATCCCCGGTTTCTCAAGAACCTGTTGGAAGTGTCCGCTGATGAAAGTTCCGGTCAGCCGGCGAGCGGGCCCAAGATCTGGCTCGTACTTGTAGAGCGGATCATAAAGGAAGCGCTGTTCGTTGCTCCGTGCCGCCAGCAGGCGAAGCGTCCTGGTGCGGCCAAGCGGCGCGGTCACCTTCCCCGCGAGGTTGATGAGCTGGCCGCTGTTGTGGGGAAGAAGCCATGGCTCAGCGTGCCGGGGATCCCTCGAATCGGATGGCGCCGGCGCGTTGACCGGGTCGGCATCCATGCGCGCCGACAGATCCGCCGCACCCACCACGGTGACTCCACCGGCTACGGGCCCGTCGCCCGAGAGAATCGCACGGTCGAGTCCGTAGTCCAGCCCGTCGCCGAAGGGACGGTCGGTCTCGTAGGCCGCGTGGCCGCTCCACTTCTGTCCTCCATCCCGGGTTACCACGTTCACCAACGCCGAGATGGCCTGGCCGTAGCGCGCCGAAAAGCCGTTGGTGATGAGGGAGGTCTCGGCCAGCATGTCGAGAGGCAGTCCCAACGTGGTCGCGCTGGTCGACGCATCGAGCTGATTCTTGATTCCTAAGCCGTCCACAATGAACGCTTGCTCTCCAATCCGGCCTCCGCGATAGCTCTCGCCCACGGTTCCGGCGGACAAGGCAACGGCCTCTTCCAAGGTGGTGACCGGAATTCTGCGCAGCTCTTCCGCGGTGAAGCGCTGGGCATCCGTCACCACGAACGGATCGAGAACCGAGTCCACGCGCTGACTCACGACCTCGATGGGCTCGAGTCCCACCGGATCGACGGTGAGCGAGAAGTCGAGCCGGGTGATCTGGCCGCTCCGAATGAGCACGCT
>DATIOP010000374.1:0-11602 GCA_035472975.1 Gemmatimonadales bacterium | reverse complement strand
TCAGCGGAACGAGATCAGTAACCGTCTGGCCCTCCTTACCCGCAAGGAACTCCATCAGGCTGCGCGTACTGCGCTGGCCCAGGAGGCCACGCTCTCGCAGCAAGCCCCGACCGCAAACGCCATAGCGGTTTTTCCAGTCCGTTATTTCGGAAGCGATACCGCGTTGCGCCCGCTGGAGCGCGGGGTGACTCACCTCATGATCACCGACCTCAGCAAGGTCGGCCGATTGCGGCTGCTGGAGCGGGAGCGGGTGCAGGCCCTGGTAGACGAGATGAAGCTCTCCGACGAGGGGAGAACGGATCCGGCGACAGGAGCACGCTCAGGACGGCTCCTCCGGGCGGAACGGGTGGTTCAGGGCTCGCTGCAGGAAGTCCCCGCCAGCGATCAGCTCAAGCTCGACGCCGATGTGGTGAACACGGAGACCGCAGCAGTGCAGGCCTCGGGTTCGGCCTCGAACCTGCTCCAACAGCTGTTCGACATGGAAAAACAGGTGGTGATGCAGTTGTTGCAGCGGCTGAACATCACCCTTTCTCCCGCCGAGCAGCGGGCTCTCAGCGAACGTCCGACGGCTGACCTTCAGGCCTTCCTCGCGTTCAGTCGAGGGCTCGACGCGGAAGACCGTGGTGACTACCAAGCCGCCGAAGCTGCTTATAACGAGGCGGTTGCCAGAGATCCCAACTTCCGCGCCGCGAAGGAGCGGAGAGACGAGATGGTACGGGTCTCCAGCGCGGCCAGTCTCCCGCCCCAGCAGTTTGCCGGCCTCGAGCGCCCCGGCCCTGGCACGGTGCCGGGTTCAGGACTGGGCCGCGAAGCTTCGACGCTGGAAACCGCCGTAACCATCACGGTGCCGAGCACAGGCGGCGGACTCATCAATCGGATCGGCCCGATCTCGACACCTCCACCAGCGAATCGACCGTCATTGCCCGAAGCGAGCGGAACCGACGTCCCGGGTGGTGGCCTCTTCGGAATCATCACCATCATCGTGACCCGGCCGTGAGAGCGCCCCTCCGCGCTGGACTCCTCGTTGCCCTGTTCCTCGGGCCCGTCGCGACGACGGGACAGGCTCAGAGCTTGTTCGGTCCGGCAAGCATTGGGGGAGGGGTCGAGGGTCGGAGATACGAGTTCGAAGAGGGCTACGTCGTTCACGCGATTCGGCAGTTCGCCTACCCCGTCGCGGTGCTGATCCCCGTCGGGAAGCGATTCTCGGTGGACATTGGGACCGCCTACGCCACGACGACGGTAGCTGATGCGATCGGCCGGGAAGCATCCTTCTCCGGTTTCACCGACACCCAGCTCCGCGGCTCCTACGTCTTCGGCAATGATCGGGTAGTCACCTCCCTGATGGTCAACATTCCGACCGGTCAGGAGACCCAATCGCTGAAGGAGTTCAACGTCACTTCGAATGTGGCCTCGAACTTTCTGCTCTTCCCGGTCAATTCCTACGGCAACGGCTTCTCGGCCACCGGCGGTGTCGCCGTAGCGATTCCCGCGGGACGGTGGAATGTCGGAGTCGCGGGAAGTCTGCGGTTGAATTCAGAGTACCAGCCCTTCAGTGATGCGGCATCGACCTCGGTACGCTACCAGCCGGGTCTCGAAGGTCGGATCCGCGCAGGTGCCGACCGCCTGATCGGTTCCTCACGACTGGCGCTCGGCCTGACCTTCAGCACCTTCGACAACGATCAGTTCAGCGGCCTTGCGACCGGAAGCGGCCGCTACAGTCCCGGCAACCGACTGATCGGCGAGGCGAATTTGACCTCTCCCGCCGGCTCCGGCAGCATCACCGCTTATGCCTGGGACTTCTATCGCACCGCTGGCGACAATTCGGCGGTCGCCACCTCCAACAAAGAAAACGTGCTTACCCTCGGACTTTCCGGCGGCTGGCCGCTCGGCCGCACGGTTCAGTTACAGCCGCTGGCGGAAGCACGGTTCTGGTCTCCGGAAGAGGGGAGCGGCCAGCTTTATGGCGCCGGCGCTGCCCTGCGCTTCACACTATCCCCGCGGCTCGTCTTCGCTCCCGGTGGTCGATTCGATTTGGGATCGATCGAACAACTTGGGACATCCTACTCGCTGACCGGGTGGGGATTCTCCGGGCTTCTGCGGTATAACTTCTGACAAAATATAGATTTAGCTGAGCAGCTATTCTCTGGTCTTATTCTGATTCACTAGTAGTAGTAGTAGCTACGCCTTATGGAGAAAGCGGGACCAGTCTTATTTCCCGCTCAGAAGCGCCCAGGCGCAATCGCTTGACTGGTACAGCGGGCAACGGTACGTTCGCCCGCCCGCAATTGGAGGATAGCTTGGCTTCGGAACTCGGCGGCTCCCAGATCTCGACGCTCCTGGAGACTCTGCCTGGCATCGCAAACGTGCTGCGAAGCCCGGTGGCCGATGCGTTGCTCAACGTGATTCGCTCCGCGGCACGACTCGCGGAGTTTCAGATTGCCGACGCCGATGAGCTCGTGAAGTACGCGGTGCGGCGGGGGCTGGTGGGGGCGGAAGAGGGCGACCGGGTTCTGATGGAGATCCACGCGGCCCATCAGCGCCGGCTTGAGAAGTCGGAGGCTCGGGTCCGGCCGGTTAAGGCCAAGACCAAACCAAAGGCCAAGCCGCACGCGGCGAAGAGGCCGGCGAAGAAGCGCCGGTAGATCAGTAGTCCAGCCTCAGGTTCTGAATCCCTCGACCAGTTTGCTGAGCCGGCTAGACGCGTCGAGCAACTCGCTCGCCGAGCTGGCCATATCCTCGGTTGACGCGCTCTGCTCTTCGGCCGCGGCCGAGACCTCCTCGCTGCTGGAGGCATGATCCGCGGCGGAGCGGGAGACTCCGACCGTCCGTTCCGCCAGATCCGCCACCACAACCCGATTCTCCTCAGTATGCTTGGCCACCATCGCGGCGGCTTCCTGCACCTCGGCGATGGCCTTGCCGATCTCTTCGAAGCCTTTCCCCACGGCTTCGGCGATATGCTCGATCCCGCCGACCTTGGTGGTCCCCACCTGCATCGTCTCTGACACTTCCCGCACCTGGCTGCGGATGAATTCGACGGTCTTGGTCACTTCCTCGGCGGCCTTGGAGCTTGAGTCCGCGAGTTGACGGACCTCCTCCGCCACCACCGCGAAGCCGCGGCCGTGCTCGCCCGCCCGGGCCGCCTCGATGGCGGCGTTCAGCGCCAGAAGGTTGGTCTGCGAGGAGATCTGCTTGATCAGATCGATGAACTGGGTGATCTGCTCCGACCGGGCGGCCAACGCTCGCACCTGTTGGGCCGAAGTGGTCACGACCTCACGCACGTCCAGGAGGGTACGCCGTGCGGTTTCCACATCGCCGTGGTTCCGCGCGGAGACCCGGCGGATCTCTTCGCCGAGGCGGACGGCGCGTCCCGCGGCCTCGGCGTTGGTGGCGGCACCGCTCCGCAGAGCGGCGAGTAGCTGATCAGCTTCGGACATGCCATGCCGCTGCTGCTCGGCGCCGGCCGAGATCTTCACCATCGCGGCAGAAATCTGGCCGCTCGACGCGGCGATCTCCTCGCTCATCGCCGAAAAATCTCCCGCGCTGGCGCCCAGGTGCGAGGCCTCCTTCACCACTGCCGCGACCACCCCGCGGAGCTGTCCCGCCATGTTGTCCAGCGCCCGGGCCAGTCTCGCCAGTTCCTGAGGCATGTCGGAGAGCTGAATAGCGCGCAGGTCTCCCGCGCCGAAGCGATCCGCCGCGGCGATGAGCCGGTTGAGCTGCCGGTCCACTTCCCGCACGGTCCACGTGGAGGCGCCGGCGCCGACCACGAGAGCGATGATGCACAGCAGAATGACCAGTGCCTGATTGCGACTGGCCTTTCCGCGGAGAGCCTGCGCCCGGTTCAACGCCTGCTCGGCCTGTGCGTCGCTGAGGCGGCGCACGTCGGCAACAAGGCTGTCGGTGGCACCGCTGGCCCGCGCCGCGATGGCCCGGGCCTGGTCAGGCTTCCCGACGTCGGACAGCGCGTGGGCGGTAGCGTACGCAACTTCGAGTGTCGCCTGGTTGGCGCCGATCTCATTCACGATCCGGCGATCGGCATTGCTGAGGGTCCTGAGTTCGCGGTAGCGAGCCTGATAGGAGTAGGCAGAATCGCCGTTCGCAACGAACTCCTGCTTCACCTCGGGACTCGGGTTCAGCAGGTAATGCTCCGCGGCGCGAATCTCCCCCAGTACCGAGGTGACCAGGGCATTGGCGATTTCGGCGCCGGTTTGCACAGTCTGCATGTCTGTCTCGACCGAGCGGCTGATCGAACGAATGGACCAGGCGCCGAGCACCGTCATGGCCAGCACCAGGACCATCAGCGCCGACATCATGACGCCGATGAGGCGGCGAAGGCTGTGCGACAGTTTCACTGGCCCCCCGCGGGCTGAACGTTGCCTCCCTGCACGATCCCGATGATCACACGCTGCTCCGGTACGTCGCCATTCTCGTCGAAGGCAATTTTCCCGGTCACTCCTTCGAAAGCCGGCGCGGTGCGACCGATCGCCGCGACGGCATCACGAATCGCCTTGCGGTTGGTGCCCGCGGATTCGATCACGTCGCGCAGCAGGTACACCACGTCATAGGTTGCCGCGGCGGGCTGGTTCGGCAGGCCCGCGTCGGGATACTTGCGCCGGTAAGACACGGTGAACTGGCGATTCTTGGGGCTGTTGACCCCCGGAAGATACGCGGCGGAGACGTAAGTGCCTTCCGCCAGCGGGCCCGCTTCTTCGATACCCTCGAGGCCGTCGCCTCCCATGAAGGGAACCTTGAGTCCGCGCTTCCGGGCGCCAAGGAGCGCCTCCTCGGCCTCGCTGCGATTGCCCGCGACGAGAACAAACTGGCTGCGCTTTCGCAGGACGATCCGGTCCAGGTAGGCGTCTACGTTCGGCGTGCTACCCAGGTAGGGATCGGACTCCACCACGGTGCCGCCGCGCTGGGTGAATTCGGCGGTGAAGGTCCGCCGGATTCCGCGACCGTAGTCGTCGTTGAGGTAGAGGACCGCGACACGGTCGAGCCCGAGCTGTTCCCTGGCGTAGCGAGCGAGCGCTGCACCGTGGGCCATGTCGCTGGGGCAGACCCGGAAGGTGTAGGCTCCGGCGTTGGTCACATCAGGCGAAGAAGACGAAGGGGAAATCTGGACTACGGGATCGCTCGCGTCGTTATAGACCGGAGCGGAGGCCAGGGTAGTTCCCGAGTACACATCGCCGATCACCGCGACGACCCTCGCCTCCACCAACGCAGAGGCGACCGCAACCGCCGAATCGGGATCGCCGAAATCGTCCCGGGCCACCAGTTCCAGCGGCCGTCCCCCCACCCCGCCTGCCGCGTTGATTTCCTCCACGGCCAATTCGGCCGCCCGCTTCATAGGTGCCCCGACCGGATCGCTGAACGGACCTGCGAGGCCTATACGAATCGGTCCGCCGCTGTCACCACACGCGGCGAGGGAAAGAAGCAGGAGCGACGGGATTTGGACGACAAAGAAGGTGCGACGCAAGCGAGCGAGCACGTAGACTCCATGCAGGTTCGGAGGAGGGGCGGACGAAGGCTATAGTTGCGTCCCTCCCGGGGCAATCCCTCTATTCCAACGATGCAGGAATGGACCTACCGCGCCCCGGTGGCGACCTTCGACCTCCACGGGCAAAGCGTGCTCGAAGCGGTTGGCAACGCCGAAGCCTTTCTGGCGGTGCAGGCGCGAGTACGACGCGGTGCTGTAGTGCGACTGATTACCGGACGGGGACGCGGTGGCCAGGGCGCGCCGATCCGGACTCGGGTACGCAGCCTGCTCAAGCGACTCAGGACCGAAGGGCGGCTGGTCCGCGACTACCTGTTGGAAGACAGTGAAGGAAGCTTCCTGATTCTGCTTTCTGACTGAGCTATTTCCCCCCGGTTTCCCTGGTCTTTCCCCAGTCATCGAGCAAGCGGCCGTCAACGAGGCTGACCGAAGCCAGCTTCTGGGTCTTTTCGATTCGCCAGGTGAGGCGCAGCATCCGGCCCTGACGGACCCACTGCATCATCCACTGGGTGCCCTGGACTCGCGCCCCGACCAATCCGAAGCGGTTTTCGAGAGTGTCTTTCCAGTCAGTCAGCTGTGCAGCGTTCACCGGACCGGACAGGGTCAGAACCATGGTGAGACTGTCTACAGCGGAGAGCCACAGTGAGACGGGTGTTCCGGCCTTGGGATCCCAGAGGTCGGCTCGGCACTCCGAGACATTGGGATCTCGCTTGGCGCGATCGCAGCGAAGTCGCTTGCCACCGAGTTCCTGCACGAGGTCGGAGACTTCGGTGAGCGAGGCGCCGGCGCGAAAGCCCAGGAATTCGAGCGGCGGGGGATCGTCGGGCACGGCCGAGGACTGCGCGCTGAGGCAGGGCGCCAGCGCGAGGGCCGCGACCAACACCGCAAGGCGCAGGCGACCGCCCCGAGAATCACTCGGGTCAGCCGCCGTCCGCCTTACAGTTGCTGGAAGGGTACGATGGGGTACGACGCGTTCAGGCTTTACGGACGTTTGACGCCTGCAAGCCTTTCGGGCCTTCGACAATGTCAAATTCTACCTGGTCACCTTCGGCGAGCGAGCGAAATCCGTCCATCATGATCGCCGTATGATGGACGAACACATCCTTGCCACCCTCTTGGGCGATGAACCCGAACCCCTTCGCATCGTTGAACCACTTCACAGTACCCTTCGCCATCGCTGCAACCTCTTTGAATGGGAGCTCACCGGCTCCGGAAACATCCCAGCCCGAATGGCCGGGAAAAAAACGAGCCGTCGGAGCAGTTGTCCGAGCGGCGATGACTGCCTGAGATCTATGAACTGGAGTTCGACTGCAGAAGCATGGCCATAAGGTCAGGTTCAGGCCGAAACTTGTCAAGAAGGGCGGGTCCCCCCACCGGCCGGCTAGACCAGGCGCACACCGGATACCCGGATTTCGTGGTCGAGGAGCCAACGCTTCCGGTCCAGCCCTCCGCCGTAGCCAACCAGCCCACCGCGCTTCCCCACGACCCGATGGCAGGGAATGACGATGGCCAACTTATTGGCCCCGACGAGTTGTCCAATTTGGCGAGCGTGGAAGCCGGTCGCATGGGCCAGCTCCTCGTAGCTTCGAGTTTCTCCCATGGGGATGTCGCACAGGAGACTCCAGACTTTCTCCTCCGCCCCGGTCAGCTCCAGATGGTCCCGAAGGTATTCCGGGAAGGGGAAACGGCGCGGCCGACCCTGGAAATAGCTCTGAAGCAATCCGACCGTCGTCTGGCATCGACTCAGCTCGATCTGCGCGCCCGGACGGCGCGCCCGCAGGCTCTCGACCCATTTCATGCGTCCCGCGCGCAGGGCGTACTCGACAACGAGGGGTTGCCCATCCACCTCGGCCAGAATCAGCGAGCCGATCGGGGAAGGGAACGTGGTCCAGGTATAGTGGGCGGCCATGGGTGGTGAGGAGATATCCCGGGAACCATTTCTCGGCAAGGCGCTGCGGCGCTGAAACCAGCCGACCTGCTAATGTCGTAACATCGCCAGAACCCTTATATCTCGCATCGTGAAGAGGCTCGGAAGGTCGCCTGATCCGGATGGCCTCCGGGTGTACTCGCCCCGTAGATTCACCTTCAACTCCCCGCTCGAGGTTGCTCATGATCGCAGCATTGCTGGTCGTCGCCCTGCAACAACCGACCGCGCCGCCGCCGCCGCCCAAGCCGACGATGCAAGCGCCGATTGCCAAGGCAGTGGTGCAGCCGGCCGAGGCGGCCGTGACGGTGGGCGATACGCTCCGGCTCTCGGTTTCCGCCTTCGATTCGGCCGGGCGGCCCTACACCGACTATTCCTCGAGCTGGTTCACCTCGGGCGGATTCTTCGAGGGAGGAGTGGACTCAACCGGACTCGTCACCGGCGGATCCACCGGAACCATCAATGTCACGGCTCTGGTCCGTCCGAAGAGCGGAGGCAAGCCGGTCACGGCGATCGCGCGAATCACGATCCTGCCTCCTCCGGCCGCTCGCGTCGATCTCGATCCGGTGCCCACCAAGCTCTACGTCGGGCAATCCATGCTGATCACGGCGACGCCCTTCGCGGCGAACGATGATCGGCGTTACGACCAGGTAGCCTGGACTTCAGATCGGGCGGGCGTCGTCACCGTTTCGCCGGAAGGACGCCTCATGGCAAAGGCGGCCGGCAAGGCGAACATCACCGCCACGGCAGGGCGCGCGACCAGAACGATTCCCATCACGGTCGCGGCGAATCCCGTCACCAGCGTCAGTCTCGACCCGGCCAAGACCAGCGTCCGCGCCGGCGACGTCGTCCCGATCAAGTTCTCCGCCAAGGCGGGGAGTCGTGCCGTGACCGACGCGGTCCCGGAATGGTCTCTCAACCCGGGCAGCGGGCAGGTCGAAAACGACGGTGATTTCGTCGCGGAGGTCCCGGGACAATATCGGGTGGTGGCAACCTTCGCCGGCCGGTCGGCGGAGTCGATCATCGACGTGCGGCCTCGCGATGTCCGCCGCCCCACCGAGCTGGTTGGGCGCCTTCCGATCAAGGGACAGGCGGCTGAGTTCTGGCTCCATCCCGACGGGAAACACGGCTACCTCAGCACTATCGGCGATCGGCTCTACGCGATCAACCTGTCTGATCCGACCCAGCCAGCCATCACCGATTCCGTGGTTGTTGACGCGCGTACAATCAATGACGTGATGACGACCGAAGACGGGAAGTACGGCGTGCTCACCCGCGAGGGATCATCGGTGCGCAAGAACGGGATCGTGGTGCTCTCTTTCGAGGATCCCGCGCATCCCAAGCCGATCGCCGATTTCACCGAGACGGTTACCGGCGGCGTCCACAGCACCTTCATCTACAAGGGCTATGTCTATCTGACGGATGATGCCACCGGCTCGATGCGGGTGATCGACATTCGAGATCCCTACAAGCCGAAGCAGGTTGCGCGCTGGGAAACGCCACGCTCGGCAGCGGGCCGGATGCTCCACGATATCGATGTCCAGGACGGTCTGGCCTATCTGAGCTACTGGAATGACGGGCTGGTGATCCTCGATGTCGGTAAGGGCATCAAGGGGGGCAGTCCCGAGAACCCGCAGCTCGTCTCCCAGTACAAGTACGACCTCAACGCCCTTTATCGCGATGTCGAGGCGGTCGGCGGACCGGGCTTCATTCGCGGAACCCACACCGCCTGGCGCGCAGGCAAGTATGTCTTCGTGGGAGATGAGGTCTTCTCCGCCAAGCCGCGGCCTACCGAAGGCGGCGGCGTAGTCGGACTGGGCCGTGCCTATGGCCGGCTCCACGTAATCGACGTCTCCGATATCGAGCATCCCAAGAGCGTTGCCTACTACGAGCCCAAGGACGGCGGCAGCCACAACGTCTGGGTCGCCGGGGATACGCTCTACCTCGGTGACTACCAGGGTGGCCTTCGGGTGCTCGATATCTCCGGCGAGCTGCGGGGCGATCTGCTGACCCAGGGCCGGGAGATTGCCCACGTGGTGACCGGTGACAAGGCGGGGAACCTCCCCAACGCGGCCAACGCTTGGGGTGCGATCTACCGCGACGGCTACATCTACGTTCCGGACATCAATTCGGGGCTGTGGATTGTGCGGGTGGATTCGAAGTCCGAGCTCAACCCCTAGGGCCGGAAGCCGTAGGCCGTAAGTCGTAAGCCATAAGCCGTTGGGCCCAAGCGGGGTATAACAGCTTAGGGCCTAAGGCTTATGGCTTATGGCTTTACCCGTCCCCGGGAACCCGACTCCTATCGCACCCCACTATATTTGGTGCAATGACAACCCCCCAAACCCTGACAATCCGGAGTTTCACCGACCGGGCTGAAGCGTTGGCGCACTTCGTCTTACGCGCCGGCGAGGCCCCCAGGATTCTGGCATTCGACGATGCCGTCGGCTGTCCGCTGGACATCGCCCTGGCGGCACTCGAATGGACCAAGGTGGTGGGAATCCTGAAGGACGACGACACCGTTCACGCTGCCAGGCTCACCAACGAGACTGCGGCGGCGGTGATCGAGCGGAAGGGCGAGAACGGGCGCCAGTTTGTGTACCTTGGCCCCCGACTCGACGCGCCGCCGATGGACGTATTCGAAGGCGCGGTCCTTTTCGACGAACCGGGGGTAAAGGCGGTCGAGTTCAGCCAGCGAGCCCACGCGCTGGCCCACTTTCTTCGGGCAACGGCGGGCGTCGGTGCCCTGCTGGCGCTGCTCGGACGTCGGGCGCCGGAAATCCGCCACCTCCGGCGCTGGCTGGGCCCTATCCTTGCCGAACTCGACCAGCCGCGCGCCCTCGTTGCGGGCTGGTTCGCCGCCAGCTCGGCAGGGTGTTTGCTCGCGCCGTGTGATACCGAGGCCAACTTTCGTTACATCGAAGTCGGAATGGAATCGTGACCGGTAAATCTCTCTTGTTCGCGCTGCTACTCCTGGCTCCCGCAGCTCAGGCCCAGCAGGTCATTACCCCCAACACGCGCGCACCGCTTTCTCCCGAGAAGGAGAAGATCCACAGCGCCCTCGTAACTCTGCGCGACTCGCTCCTGGTGGTACAAACCGCCGGAGGGAGGCTGGAACGCGATCTCCGCAGCAGCTCCGACGCGGTGCTTCGTTCCCGGGCGCGGACCATCAGTGCAGCCTGCGCGAGCTCGAGCAGGGCAGCCGTTTCGGCCCAGCAAACGGTCTCTGGCAGCCCTGAACCGGCCAAGGACCCCAAGAAGACTCGCCAGACATTGCTGGCCTCCCTCAAGGACCTTCGCGCTTCGCTCGACAAGTGCACGACAGACTTCACCTCCTACATCGACCCGGCCAACGCTGAAGATCTCCGGGGATACGGAGTCAGCCGGTCCAACAAGACGGACGATGCTATCCAGCGCTACGGGGTCCCATTACAGCAGTACTTGGGCGTACTGGACATCGTTATCGATCCAGAACTCGGCGCCAAGCCCTCCACACCGTAATCTTCGGGTGTTGAAGCTGTTGATTCACATCTCCACATCGTGTGGAGATGCTCGTTACTTGCCTTGCAGTACGTGAGTTAGTGATCCACAAATCCTCCACTTGAAGTTGTGTAACCCGAATAAAATCAGGCACTTGTGCGGTTCTACCACGTCGGTATCTTGGACAGAACCGCCAACTGCAGCGCGTCGGAACACCCTGTTCTGAAAGCGGAGGCTGGCGAGTCTGAGCGGGATATCAAGGTAGACCGTCTACGTACAAGGGCTCGGCCGGTCAAAGACCTTGGTGATCGCCCCGGTTCAGGCAGTTGAAGCCAGTCGCGCGCTTCATCCACCCCGATCTAGCGCCTCGGGATGCAGTGCGAAGGGTCGGTCCGCGACCCGATCCGACTCGCAGCGCTCGCGCAGATGAACCAGGTGGGACGGCCATCCGGCCTGGGGATCCAAGCTGAGGCCCCACTCAAGCCCTACCGATCGGCGGAACAGCCAACCGGCGGCAGGTGGGAGAAGAACGGCAGCGCAAGCTCCGGCCTCGGGTAGTCAGCGTGTGAAACGGTCACCAAGCCCCCGTGCCTGGTGGCCGTTTCGTATTTCGGTCACTGGCTGGGTTCGGTTCCCCAGTCGCTCGAACCGCGGTAGACCCGCCTTCGGTCCAGCTCCCAGATTCCCCGACTGCTCACACTTCTCCC
>DATIOP010000373.1:0-4183 GCA_035472975.1 Gemmatimonadales bacterium | reverse complement strand
TTCGTGAAGATGGTGCATAACGGGATCGAGTACGGCCTGATGGCAGCATACGCGGAGGGATTCAATGTCCTCCGCCACGCGAACCTCGGAATGCAGGAGCGGAGTGCCGACGCGGAGACGACACCGCTCAAGCAACCGGAGCTGTACCGCTACGAGCTCGACCTGCCGGCGATCGCCGAAGTGTGGCGGCGGGGGAGTGTGATTGCGTCATGGCTGCTCGATCTCACCGCACAGGCGCTGTACCGCGACCCCGAACTTGCCGGCTTCAGCGGTCGCGTCTCCGATTCGGGTGAAGGTCGCTGGACCCTGGCCGCCGCGGTTGATGAAGGGGTCCCGGCACACGTCTTGAGCGCGGCACTGTTCCAGCGTTTCAGCTCGCGAGGTCGGGCGGAGTTCGCCGATCAATTGCTGTCGGCGATGCGGTTTCAGTTCGGAGGGCACGTCGAGAAAGGGCCCGGCCATCAGCCATGATACCGCACTCGGATGCCTTGGTTCTCTTCGGTGTGACCGGTGACCTCGCCTACCAGCAGATCTTCCCCGCACTATATGACATGGTCCGACGGGACCATCTCGACGTCCCGATCCTGGGCGTGGCGCGCTCGGGCTGGACCGCCGATCGGCTGAAGGCCCGGGCCCGGGAGAGCCTGGAGCATCACGGCAGGGTGGACGAGGCGGCCTTCGCCAAACTTGCGGGGCTGCTCCACTATGTCGAGGGAGAGTATCAGGACCCGGGGACGTACGACCGGCTGCGCGGGGCACTGGGCAGTGCCAAGCACCCGCTCTCCTATCTCGCGATCCCACCCAGCCTGTTTCGCACCGTAGCGGAGGGACTCGCCAAGTCGGGTGACGCTCAAGGTGGCCGGTTGATCGTCGAGAAGCCCTTCGGCCGCGACCTGGAGAGTGCCAGGAGCCTCAATGCAACACTGCAGGAGTTTTTCCCCGACGACGCGATCTTCCGGATCGATCACTACCTGGGGAAGGAGCCGGTGCTCAACCTGATGTACTTCCGCTTCGCGAACTCGTTTCTCGAGCCGATCTGGAACCGCAATTACGTGGAGCGGGTGCAGATCACGATGGCGGAGCAGTTCGGTATCAGGGGACGAGGCCGTTTCTACGAAGAAGCCGGCGCGGTGCGCGACGTGGTGCAGAATCACCTGATCCAGGTTGCGGCATTGCTCGCCATGGAGCCGCCCGCCGGTCGCGATCCGGAAGCGGTCCGCGACGCGAAGGCTCAGGCGGTGAAGACCATGCGACCGCTGGATCCCTCGGAAGTGGTTCGGGGGCAATACGAGACCTACCACTGCGAGCAGGGCGTCGCTCCCGATTCGGAGGTGGAGACGTTCGCAGCACTCAGGCTGCACTTCGACTGCTGGCGCTGGGCCGGCGTTCCTTTCTATATCCGGACCGGGAAGTGTCTGCCGGTGACCGCGACCGAAGTCCTGGTCGAGCTCAAATACCCCCCGCACCTGCTGTTCAGCGATGTCTCTTCGGGCGCGCCCAACCATATCCGATTCCGCCTGAGTCCCCACGTCGTCCTCGAGCTGGGTGCGCGGGCCAAACGCCCGGGAGAAGAGATGGTGGGAGAGGACGTGAGCCTCGTCGCCTGTCACGAGAATGGGGACGAGATTCCCCCCTACGAGCGACTCCTGGGCGACGCGATGCGGGGCGATCAGATGCTCTTCGCCCGCGAGGACATGATCGAGGCGGCGTGGCGGGTGGTGGACCCAGTGCTGGGAACCGGGGCGCCACCGGTTCGATACGGCGCGGGAAGCTGGGGACCGGAGGAGGCCAATCGCCTGGTGGACGGAGGTGGCTGGCACAATCCGGACGCGCGTTGCGGGTGTGAATGACTACAGGGTTCCTCTGCCCGGAGCGTTCACACGCTGCGGCTGCGGATTGGAGGACATACATGAAGCAGACTCAACTAGTGAATGAACTCGGGCAGCGAATCTGGCTCGACAACATCACCCGGGATTTGATCACCAGCGGGACACTGCGGCGCTACATCCACGATTTCTCGGTCACTGGACTCACCTCGAACCCCACCATCTTCGATCGTGCAATCGGGGAGACCAATGCCTACGACTCCGCGATCCAGCTGAACGCGAGGAGAGGGGTCCTGGGCGAGGCCCTCTTCCTCGAGCTTGCCTTCGAAGATCTCCGTAACGCCGCCGATCTGTTCCAGCCGACCTTCGAGGCTTCGGCCGGCGAGGATGGCTGGGTTTCGATGGAGGTTTCTCCCCTGCTGGCGCGGGACACGAAGAAGACTGTGGAACGGGTGGCATTTCTCCACGATCATGCCAACCGGCCCAACTTCTTCATCAAGATCCCCGGAACACCGGAAGGGGTTCCGGCGATCGAGGAGTCCATCTTCGCCGGAATCCCGATCAACGTGACGCTGCTCTTTTCCCGGGAGCAGTATCTCGCTTCGGCCAAGGCTTACATCAGGGGTATCGAACGGCGAGTCGAGGCGGGTCTCAGCCCGCGGGTCCCTTCAGTGGCATCGTTGTTCGTGAGTCGCTGGGACAAGGCGGTGGCGAAACAAGCGCCGCCGGAGTTGCACGACCGGCTGGGCATCGCCGTCGCGATGACGACCTACCGGGCCTACCGCGAGCTGCTCGACTCGCCTCGTTGGCTCAGGCTGGCGGCCGACGGTGCCAGGACCCAGCGGCTGCTGTGGGCCAGCACCGGGACAAAGGATCCTGGCGCCTCGGCCGTGCTCTATGTCCAGGCGCTGGTCGCACCGGAGACGATCACCACCATGCCCGATGCGACGCTCAAGGCCTTCGCCGAGCACGGCCGGGTGGAGCAAGTCCTGTCGCGAAGCAACGAGAATGCCGAGACGGTGCTGGATCGGTTCGAGGAGGTTGGAGTCGATATCGAGTCGCTGGCGGAGAGGCTGCAACAGGAAGGGATCGAGGCGTTCACCACCTCTTGGAATGAGCTCATGAGCCGGATCGAGTCCAAGGCTCATATGCTTGAAGGGGCGGCGGGACCGGCTCACTCATGACCCGACGGGTCTTGTCGGAAGGTGCCACGGACCCCGTTCAGCGTTACCGGCGAGCGGCCGCGGAGCGCGCGGTCGAGTTCGTGGATTCCAGCATGGTCGTCGGGCTGGGTACGGGTCGCACCGCTTCATTCGCCGTGCACCGCATCGGGACGCTACTCGAGAGCGGTCTGCTCCGCGGTGTGCGCTGCGTTCCTTCTTCCAGAGCGACGGCCTTGCTGGCCCGCCGCCTCGGCATCCCGATTCTCGACCCGGCGGAGCAGGCAGTCACCATCGACCTCACGATCGACGGCGCCGACGAAGTAGATGCCGAGCTCAACCTGATCAAGGGCGGGGGAGGGGCGCTGCTCCGGGAGAAGGTCCTTGCCCAGGTCAGTCGCCGGGAAATCATCGTGGTAGATGAGGGCAAACTGTCTCCCCACCTCGGCACCCGGCATCCGCTCCCGGTGGAAGTGCTTCCTTTCTGCTGGCATTCTCAGGCGGATTATCTCGAAGGGCTGGGTGCGCGGGTTGCACTCCGGCAGGACGCGCGGGGTGAGCCGTTCCACAGCGACCATGGCAATCTGATCCTCGATGCCGACTTCGGGCCGCTGCTTCGTCCCGTCGAGCTCGCGGTCTTGCTTGCTGGCCGAGGCGGGATCGTCGAACATGGCCTGTTCCTTGGCCTCGCGACTGATCTGATCGTTGCAGGGGAGACGGGCACAAGCCATTGGACGAGGGGCTGACCGGAGGCGGTGCGACGGGAGTCGAGATCCTGCGTGATGCGCAGGATCTGGCGCGGCGAGTCGCCGAACGTTTCGTGCGTGCGGCCATCGTCGCAGCCAGGAATCGTAAGCGGTTTACCGTTGCCTTGGCCGGCGGTTCGACCCCGCGAGCGGCGTACCAGATGCTCGCCACCCACCAATTCGCAAGCAAGAGCAACTGGGAGTCGGTGCACGTCTGGTGGGGAGACGAGCGATGCGTGCCGCCCGATGACCCCCAGAGCAACTATCGCATGGCGAAGGAGTCGCTGCTCGATGAGGTTCCCATACCCCCGAACCAGGTCCACCGGATTCGGGGCGAGGACCCGCCGGTGGATGCCGCGGCCGCCTACGAGGATTCGCCGCGCCGACGCAGCGCCCCGCTCCCCGGCGGCAGGCGATCGACCAGGTCCGCCGCAGCGGCGGCGGTCGCCAT
>DATIOP010000372.1:0-5881 GCA_035472975.1 Gemmatimonadales bacterium | reverse complement strand
GCATTTCTTTGCGGGCCCTCCTCCGTGCGATCCAGCCATCAGCCCAGACCCTCTCAGCAACAGTGACAGCGACGCTATTCCCGACTCGGCCCGGTTCGACTTCACCGGATGCAGCTTCACGCGGGGACCCTTCGACGTCTCGGTTGGTGGTACAATCGATCTGATAGATCCGAGCCCTACGGTACCGGAGTTTGCGGTTCGTCTCGTCTTCAATGACTTCGGCCGGACCTGGACCAGTACCCAGACGAACCGGACTCGGTCGGTGATTCACAACGGCACCCGGCAGGTCAGCGCCAATGCGGATGAGCTGAATCACTCGATCAATAATTTCTTGACCGAATACACCTTTGCCAGCGGAGCAACGGCCACCCATGTACGCAACTGGACCGGGCATTTCGATGCCGAGGTGCCGGGATCGATTGCGTTGGACTCGCCACTACCAGGTGGCGACTGGTCCTTCGCCGGCTCGTCTACCTGGAGCAAGGGCGCCCGGACCTGGGGCGTGCAGACCACGACGACCACTGCGCTGCATTATGACCCCACCTGCAGCGTGGCTCCCCGGTTCACGTCCGGGCAACTCATGCTGACCGTGACCAGGAACGGCCACATCGTCAATGTCACAATCGATTTCACCGGCTGCGGCCGGTACACCGTGACGCGGACTATTCCTACCGTCTGAGCCGGGCCCTGTCTTTTCCGGGTGGTCGGTCTTTGGGGCCGGCCACCCGTCTTATTTCGCGCCACCCCACTCCGCCGCTCCCGGGTTTATATTCCCGCCCCGTTCCAAATGACCATCCCCTGTACCTTGGAGACAGTATGAGGAAACTGGCCGCATTGGCCGCTTGCGCCGTTCTACTCGGCTGCAACAAGACCGGCGGGAGCACTGGCGGTGGCGCCAGCAGTCTCTCCAGCACCGAGGACAAGGTCAGCTACATCATCGGCCTTCAGATGGGCAAGAGCCTCAAGGAGCAGAGCATCACGGTCAAGCAAGATCTGCTCATCAAGGGCTTCAACGACGGCCAGGCGGGCGGAAAGGCCCTGATGACCGACGACGAGATCCGCAACACCATGATGGCTTTCCAGCAGCAGATGATGCAGGCTCAGCACACCAAGGACTCGGCTTCCGCGCTGACCAATGAGAAGGAAGGCAGCGAATTCCTGGCGAGCAACAAGACCAAGGACGGGGTAAAGACCACCGCGAGCGGACTGCAGTACAAGGTGATCAAGGAAGGAAGTGGTCCTCATCCGGCCAAGACCAGTGTCGTGACCGTGCATTACCGCGGAACCCTGCTCAACGGGGATGAGTTCGACAGCTCCTATTCCCGCAACGAGCCGGCGACCTTCCCGCTCAATCAGGTCATCCCGGGCTGGACAGAGGGACTGCAGCTGATGACCGCGGGATCCAAGTACCAGTTCTGGGTTCCGGCGCCTCTGGCCTACGGTGAGGGTGGCTCGCCGCCCAAGATCGGGCCGAACGCGACCCTGATGTTCGAGGTGGAGCTGCTTTCGTTCAAATGAGGTAAAAGGAGAAGGGAGAAAGGAGAAGGGAAACGGACGCAAGGTGATTCCCTTTCCTTCTCCCT
Source organism: Gemmatimonadales bacterium (assembly GCA_035472975.1). Classification (GTDB taxonomy): domain Bacteria; phylum Gemmatimonadota; class Gemmatimonadetes; order Gemmatimonadales; family GWC2-71-9; genus DATBGE01. The sequence continues at coordinate 4,298 of DATIOP010000372.1, read as the reverse complement.
TCTTCCTTCTCCATTCTCCTGTTTTCAATCCTTTTCCTCGCCCTACCTCTCGAACTCCACCCTCGTAATCCTTCCCTCCGGTCCGACCAGCCATCCCGCCCGCGTGCTGGCAAATCCGGCACTCCAGTAACTCTGCGTATCGAGCAGTAGCCAGCTTTGCCCATCGTCCTGGGAGTAGCTTGCCCCACGTGGGCCCACGGCGACGAGAAGCGGGCCGCCCGCGATGTAGAAGGCGCCGTAGATCGGCCCCGCGAAGGTAGGCGGATTGCTGCTGAACCAGCTGACGCCTCCGTCGGCAGTGAAGGCCATGTTTCCCCGCGAGGAATCAGGTGCTGCGATGTCGCCGCCCGCGGCGACTCCGTGTCGTCGGTCTCGGAACGCGAGGGATGCGATTCCCGTGGTCTGAGTCCCGCCAATGACTGGGGTCTCGTGACTGGTCCAGTTCTTCCCGCTATCGCTGGTGACCAGCACCCGCGCCTGCTTCCCCGCGGCAGTCCCGATCCACGCGTCTCGTTCGCCTACGGTCATCAGACAGGTGCCGCTCGCCGCGAAGGCACCCTCACCCGGGGACGCTGGCGGCACCCGCTCGGGAGGAACCCGGGACCAGGAAGATCCGCCATCTGTCGTCGTCAGAATCGGCAGCTGGCCCTGAACTGCGTCGCCAACCACCAGGCCGCGCCTGGAGTCCCAGAAGTCGAAGCAGTCGTAGAACCCCTGGGGATCCTGGTTGGTGAACTGGAGCAACCAGCGCCGGCCACCATCGATCGTCTTGTAGATCCGGGACCGATCTCCTGGTCCCGCACTGAGAAGCCAGGCGGTCTTGTCGTCTACCGCGTAGACATCGCGGAATTCGAGAGAATCCGCCCCGTTCACCCGGCCCGCCGTCCAGGTGTTGCCGCCGTCTGTGGTCCGGACATAGGTGCCGCCGGCTCCGCTGGCCCAGACCACTTTGTCGTCCACGACACTCACGGCCTGAAGCCGGAACTGGGTCCCGCTTTTCTGGGGTATGAGGTAGGGGACATAGGTCCGGGGCGCCGTTCGTCCCGGGCTCCCATGGCAGGCGGCCAGGAAAACCAGAGGCATCAGGAGTTGTGATCGCATGCCCCAACTTGCGCGCCGGGGCGGGAGGCCGCTACTTGTATTACGCATTATGCGTAACCCGTACTGCGTAACGCCTTCCACTCCGAACCGAGCCCATGGTCAAGGCCCTTCCCTCCGCCCCTCGCAATCCCTTCGAATTCGGCCGCGAGCTGGGCGCCAATGAACTGGTGGACCGGGAGACCGAGCTTGAAGCCATCTCCCGAGTCATCACCAATCGAGGGAAGCTCTTTTTCATCGGGCCGCGGCGTTTTGGGAAGACCTCGATCCTCAATGCCACTGAAGAACGGCTGGCGCAATCGGGCATCGCTGTCCTGCGCTACGATGCCGAGGCGTACGAGAGCCTGGGCCGCCTGGCGCAGGCGCTGTTGAGCGGAGCCGCCCGGCACCTCGCCGGCTCGCTCGATCGCGCCGGGGAAACGACGCGGAAATTCTTCGCCAAGCTGCGGCCCAACGTCACCTATGACCTGGCAGACCATCGCCTCTCGGTATCGATCGGCGTATCGCCCGAGCGGGGCAAGACGGAGCTGCCCCTGCTTACCGACGTGCTGGACGGCATCGAGCAACTGGCGGCCAAGGAACGACGGCCGGTGGCGGTAGTGCTCGACGAGTTCCAGCAGGTGATTCGCGAAGGCGGCGAGGAAGCGGAGCGACAGCTCCGGGCCGCGATCCAGCGCCATCGCCATGTGGCATATGTGTTCGCCGGGTCGAAGACCCGATTGTTGGCCGACATCACCAGCGATCCGGGTCGCGCTTTCTGGAAACTGGGACAACGACTCTTTCTCGGCCCCATCCCGCGAGAAGCCTTCCGCCCCTTCCTCGAGCGGGGATTTTCCTTTGCGGGCTTCACTTCTACTCCGGAAGGGGTCGAACGGATCCTGGATCTCTCGGAAGACGTGCCCTACAACGTGCAGCGCCTCGCCAGCGCCTGCTGGGAGGAGTTGCGGGTGTCCACCGACCACACCCTTGCCGCCGCGCAGGTGGACTCGGCGCTCCGTACCGTGGTGCAGGGCGAGAATCCGGCTTACATGCAGGTGTGGCAGAGCCTGACCCAGGTGCAGAAGAAAGCGTTCAAGGCGGTGATCGAGGAGCAGGGACGCGAGTTGCTGGCCCGAGCCGTCCTGCAGCGTCACGGGCTTGCCGCCTCGTCATTGCAGCGGGCGCTCCGGTCACTCGACACCCTGGGCTTGATCCGGGAGGACGAATCGGCCGAGGGGGTGAGATATCGGCTGGAAGATCCGTTCTTCGCGGCCTGGCTTTCGATGGCGCAGAGAGATTGAGGGAATTGAAGATTGCAGATTTCAGATTGAAGATTGATTGAGGGATTGAAAATTGAGGGATTGAAGCCCCGTCCCCTTGCTATCCGTTATACTCTGACGGTTTCCGCGCCTTTTTGGGGAGAGGTTTTGGCGGAACTTCCTGCTGGTCTTCGTGCGGCGCTGGCTGATCGCTATGCCCTGGAGCGTGAGCTCGGGAGCGGTGGCATGGCTACGGTGTACCTGGCGGAGGACTTGAGACACGGGCGCAAGGTCGCGCTGAAGGTCTTGCGGCCGGAGCTCGCAGCCACACTGGGGCCGGACCGCTTCGCCCGCGAGATCAAAATCGCGGCGCAGTTGCAGCACCCCCACATTCTCCCTCTGCTCGATTCGGGAGAGTCCCGCGGACCGGACGGATCGGGGCCGTATCTGTTCTACGTGATGCCCTACGTCGAGGGCGAATCACTCAGGGACCGGCTCACCCGGCACGGTGAATTGCCGATCTCCGAGGCGGTGCGGATCCTGACCGAAGTGGCCGACGCACTGGCCCATGCGCATAGCCGCGGAGTGGTGCATCGCGACATCAAGCCCGACAACGTGATGCTGACCGGCCGGCACGCCATGGTGACAGACTTCGGCGTGGCCAAGGCCGTGAGCGAGGCGACCGGTCGCAATACGCTGACCACTGCCGGCGTCGCTCTCGGGACTCCAGCGTACATGGCACCAGAGCAGGCGGCGGCCGATCCGCACGTGGATCATCGAGCCGATATCTACGCGGTGGGAGCGATGGCCTATGAACTCCTTACGGGCCGCCCTCCCTTTACCGGCCTCACGCCGCAGGAAGTTCTCGCGGCCCACGTCACCCAGGCTCCTCAACCAGTCGCTACCCGGCGCGCAGCGTGTCCACCCGCCCTCGCCGAGATCGTGATGAAGTGTCTCGCGAAACGAGCGTCCGACCGGTTTCAGAATGCCGATGAGCTGCTCCGCAGTCTGGAACCGCTGGTGACGACGAGCGGCGGTACGACTCCGATATCAACGGTCCCGATCCCCGCGGTCACAGTCGATCACTGGTATGGCCATCCAGTGCGAGTAGCCGGGCTCTTCGTGCTCGCCTCGATCGCCGTGATGGGTGTGGTGTATTTCCTCACGATCCAGCTTGGGCTACCGGACTGGGTGCTCAAGGGTGCCGTCGCACTGCTGGCGGCAGGGCTGCCCATCATGGTGGTCACCGGCCTTATCGAGCGGCGACGGGCCGACTCGCTCGCGAGCGGTGCTCTTCCATCCAATGCAGAGACCAGGCTGCATGGTTGGGTGACCTGGAAGAAATCGATCCGCGGCGGAGTCCTGGCCTTCTCCGCTCTCGCGCTTGTTGCGGCGGGCTACACTGCGATGCGCCTACTCGGCATCGGACCATTGGGAACGCTGGTCGCATCCGGCGCCTTCAAGACACGGGACAAGGTCGTCGTGGCCGACTTCACCAACCGGAGCGCCGACTCCACGCTGGGTACGTCGGTTACCGAGGCGTTCCGGATTGACCTGGCGCAGTCCCCGGTAATCCAGCTGATGAGCGCCTCCGCACTGGGAGACGCGCTGATTCGGATGGGCCGGAAGCCGGGCGTAACCTTGGATCCGAGTCTCGCCCGGGAAGTCGCGGTGAGAGAGGGCGGGAAGGCCGTCGTGGTGGGAGACATCAGTCCGGTGGGGCGTGGTCTCGTGCTATCTGCTCGACTGATCTCGGCGGCCGATGGAAGCGAGCTGGTGGCGTTGCGTGAGACAGCCGATAACGACGGCGAGATCCTCAAGGCGATCGATCGACTCTCCGGCCGGCTCCGGGAGCGCATCGGGGAATCGCTCAAAAGCATCCGGGGGAACGAGCCGCTGGGCAAAGTCACCACCGCCTCGCTCGAGGCACTGCGGCTTTACACCGAGGGCGCCAAGGCGAGC
>DATIOP010000371.1:0-5816 GCA_035472975.1 Gemmatimonadales bacterium | reverse complement strand
GGGGATTATTTGAGATATGTTGATATCAATGCATCCGGCCACCGATCCATGCCGGCGCTGAGTCGCCGGCGGCCCGCCGCCGTCTCCCTCCTACCGGACATCACCAGCATCGTGGTAGGCCTCCGGCGCATCGTCCGGGCACTGGAGGTCTATTCACACGAGGTCCGCCGGACCTACGGACTCACCGCACCCCAGCTTTGGGCGCTCAAGACTCTGGCGAAGACCGGCCCCCTCACCACAGGACAGTTGGCCCAAGTGCTCCTGATACACCCCAGCAGCGCCTCGCTGCTCGTGGACCGGTTGGAGCGACGAGGGCTGGTCAACCGGGTGCGTTTGCAGAACGATCGTCGCTTCGTGCGCATCGAGCTGACCGAGCGTGCGGTGAGCCTCTGCGCGGTAGCTCCGGAGCCTACCCAGGGACGGCTCCTTTATGGCCTCGGCGGCATGCCAAGCAAACGGCTTCGGGCCATTCGACGGGCAGTAGATGATCTGGTCGGCGCGATGGAGGCACAGGACGTGGACGCTCGATTCTTCTTCTCGGAAGGCTGATATGGCCAGCTCTCACGATCAGGCTACGGGCCCCGATCTCGGTAAGGGTGTGCCGGACGATCGGATTCCCGATAATGGAATGCTTGTCGGGCACTTTGGCGAGGACGCGGTGCTCGTGGCTCGTCGGGGGGCCCGCTTCTTCGCTGTGGGGGCTACGTGCACCCACTACAGCGGGCCGCTCAACGAAGGCGTTCTGGTGAATGACACGGTGCGCTGTCCCCTGCACCATGCCTGTTTCAGCCTGCGAACCGGCGAGGTATTGCGAGCCCCGGCACTGTCACCGATCCCCTGCTACGACATCAAGCATGAGCTTGGGATGATCTACGTCACGGGGAAGCGGACCCAAACCGTGTCGACGCCCAGTATTCGCACACTTTCCCCGAAGACCCCGGCACAAATCGTCATCGTTGGCGCGGGAGCGGCCGGTGCTGCCGCCGCACTCACGCTGCGTCAGGAGGGATATCCCGGCCGGATCACGATGATCGGTGCCGAGGCAGCGGAGCCGTACGACCGGCCCAACCTCTCCAAGGACTACTTAGCGGGCAACGCCCCGGAAGATTGGCTGCCTCTCAAGCCGAGGGAGGATTGGGACCGGAACCAGATCCGGATGGAGCTGGGCAGCCCAGTCACTCGGCTGGATCCCAAACTAAAGACGCTCTCGCTCGAGAACGGCCGCTCATTCAACTTCGATGCGCTGCTCCTCGCGACCGGCGCCAGTCCAGTGCGACTCAATCTGCCTGGCGCCGAGCAGCCCCATGTGCATTACCTGCGATCCCTCACTGACTGTCGCGCCATCATTGCGTCCGCCGGCTCCGCGCGAACCGCCGTGGTCATCGGTGCAAGCTTCATCGGGCTGGAGGTCGCCGCCTCGTTGCGGGCACGGGACATCGCCGTTCGAGTAGTGGCACCGGACAGTCGGCCTCTGGAGCGGGTCTTCGGCCCGGAGCTGGGCGCCCACATCCAGAAGCTTCACGAAGACAAGGGCGTCATTTTTCACCTGGGCCGGACCACGGCATCGATCGCCGAGAAGGCGGTCACCCTGGACGACGGGAGCGTTCATCCCGCGGACCTCGTCGTTATCGGGGTCGGCGTGCGACCCGCGACGGGCCTCGCCGAACGAGCCGGACTGGTGATCAACCAGGGAGTCCAGGTCGATCAGTTCCTGGAGACCAGCCTGCCCGGTGTGTACGCCGCGGGAGACATCGCGCGCTGGCCGGACCCGCACACCGGAAGCCACATCAGGGTCGAGCACTGGGTGGTTGCCGAGCGACAGGGCCAAACCGCGGCGCGCAACATTCTGGGGGCAAGGGAGCCGTTCGACGCGGTGCCCTTCTTCTGGAGCCAGCACTACGACACGAAGATCAACTACGTGGGGCACGCAGAGCGCTGGGACGGGATCGAACGACACCACGGATTACCGCAGGGTGGATGGGAGGAACGCTACATGGCTGGCGGAGTGCCACTCGCGGTGGCCACGATCGGCCGAGACCGGGAGAGTCTCGAGGCGGAGTATCGCCTGGAGCATGTCCGAGCCCAGCGGCAAGCGGCACAGACGGGCGGAGCCGCCGTGCCCGCGCAGGAACCGCAGCCGTGAACCTTCGCACTGAGACGTTGCCGCTCGAGGGCTTCGGTGTGAAGTCGACCAAAGCCCAGGTCGAAATTCAGGTTCTGACACTGGGGGAGCGGTTGAAGCGAGGAGCGCTCGGACCGGCGGTCGGATTCGGCATGGCGCTCGTCACTCTGCCGATTCCACTGATCCACCTCTTCTTCCCACCCGCCGCCCTGGTGGCCGGACTCGTCTTCGGGGTGCGTCGCGGGCTTACGCGAGAACTCTTCCACCGGGCGACCGGGTCCTGTCCCTTCTGCGGTGTGGAGCAGCGATTGGGACTGACCGGCTCCTCCTATCGGATACCGCACGCCGTGAAGTGCAGCCGGTGTCTGCAGCCGCTTACGCTGCAGGCAGCCTGAGACTTCGTGGCAGAACACTCATCGTCATCCGGAGTGATCGCTCCGCGCGAGACCCGCGCGGCGGATCGTCGTCTGTTGTTTGTCTGCGCCGCGGCCGTGCTCATCGCCATTGGAGCCGGTCTGCTCGCCGAGGCGCTGACCGCCCTGATTGCCCTCATCACCAATCTCGCGTTCTACGGCAGACTCTCCGCCAGGTTCGCGTCTCCCGCGGCCAACGGGCTGGGTCCGTTGGTAGTGCTGGTGCCCATCGCCGGCGCTCTGATCGTAGGGGTCATCGCGCGCTACGGCTCACCGGCAATCAGGGGACACGGTATTCCCGAGGTGATGGAGCAGATTCTCCTCAACGAGAGCAGGATCGCGGCTCGGGTCACCGCCCTCAAACCCATCTCCACCGCGATCTCGATCGGGACCGGAGGTCCCTTCGGCGCCGAAGGCCCGATCATCGCGAGCGGCGGGGCGTTGGGTTCAATGGTGGGACAAGTGCTTCGGGTAACGGCGGACGAACGGAAGACCCTGCTTGCCGCCGGCGCCGCCGCGGGCATGGCGGCCACCTTCGGAGCGCCGGTCTCCGCCACCTTGCTCGCGATCGAGCTCCTGTTGTTCGAGTACCGGCCTCGCTCGTTGGCTCCCGTGGCGCTCGCCACCGCCGCCGCGACCGCGGTTCGTTACCTGTTTCACGGCATCGCGCCGGTTTTCCCGGTGCCGGATATCGTCTCTCCCGGGGGCGAGGCGTTGACCGCCTACGTGCTTCTGGGAGCCGTCGTCGGATTCATCTCAGTGCTGGCCACTCAAGCCCTTTACCGGATCGAGGACGCTTTCGAGCAGTTGCCGATTCACTGGATGTGGTGGCCCGCGCTAGGTGCCGTCGTGGTCGGCGTAATCGGCTGGATCGAGCCCCACACCCTTGGCGTCGGGTACGACAACATCGAGGGTATCCTGGCCGGCACGATCGTGGGAAAGGCCGTGCTCGTCCTGGCCGTGCTCAAGTTTGTGTCCTGGGCAATAGCACTGGGTAGCGGGACGGCGGGTGGAACCATGGCTCCGCTCTTCACCATCGGCGGAGGAGCCGGCTCGGTGCTGGGAAGCGTCGCGATCGCTTTCTTCCCGGGTATCGGATTGGACGTCAGGATCGCTGCGCTCGTGGGGATGGCGGCGATGTTCACCGGCGCATCCCGCGCGCTTCTGGCTTCGGTGGTCTTCGCGTTTGAGACGACGCGCCAGCCTCTCGCCCTCATGCCGCTCCTGGCCGGCTGCACCGGGGCCTACCTCATCTCCCTGCTCCGCATGCGGCACACGATCATGACGGAGCGGCTGGCTCGACGCGGGGTTCCGGTGATCACCGAATATTCGGTGGACTATCTATCCCAGGTGTTCGCTGGAGATCGTGCCACCCGCAAGGTCGTCAGCCTGCCGGCCGATCGGACGCTCGAGGAAACCCGCGCCTGGCTGGTGAGCGGAGAGGGAAGCGCGACTCACCAGGGGTTCCCGATCGTAGACAGCAACGGCGCACTCCTGGGATTGCTGACCCGGCGGGACCTCCTGAATCCGACTGCATCACCCACCGCCCTGCTTCGTGATCTGGTGCGTCGCCGGCCAGTCGTTGTGTACGAATGGAATTCGCTCCGTCAGGCCGCGGACCTGATGGTGCACGAGGGAGTGGGCAGGGTGCTGGTAATTGCAGACGACGGTAGCAGGCGACTGCTGGGGATACTGAGCAGGAGCGACCTGCTCGCCGCGCACGAACGGCGGCTGGATGCGGGGCGGCGGGCCGAGCCCACCATCAAACTGGCTTTTCCGGTCTAACGCTCGCCGCTCGCCCCGAGATACTCCTCCACCGCACGAATCCCGTGAAGCAGGCGATCCCACCGGGCATCCGGCGTACTGACCGGCGCGCGCTCGGCAAGAATCCAGCGCGACAGCTCGTCGACCTGCGCCAGGGTTTGATCGGTCGGCGCCGCCTCGACCCGAACCAGGCCGTGCAGGACGTGCTTTCCCTCCCAGGGCCAGAGACGGAGTCCCCAGGAATACACCGGCGAGATCTCATTGCCCGGCGGCACAAAGATCGGTGAGCGGCTGCCGGCCGGCATGTGCCGGTACTGATCGAGGTCGTTCCCGTCGAAGGGGAAGGTCGGATGGGTCTTCACGACTCCGATCATCCGGGGATCGCAGGCCCAGAGCGGATTCACGGCGATAGGACCGTCCACGATGAGCCAGGCCGATGAGCGCTTGCGGTATCGCAGCCCGATTTCCATCTCGAGCCGACTGCGGGCCTGATCCACCACGCGACTCGCGAGCTGGAATTCCTGGACCGGATGGGCAGGGGTGTCTTCAGACAGTGCGACGGTCTCGTGGTCATCCACCAGGTCGCCCAGAGAATCGAGCACTGATGGGCGCGCGATCACCAGCCGGCGGCGCGCTTCCTCAACGGGGTAGAGTTTTTTCTCCCGGCGCTCCATTACCGCCGCCGCGACTTCCGCCACTACCACCGGAGTGGTCGAAGCGTAGGACATCACCTCGTAACGCTGCGTCCCCTCGAGAAACGCCACCATCCCCGGCCACGGCTCCGGCGTTCCCACCGGCTTGGGCTCGAACGGTCCAGGCTCGACCAGGCGGGCAAGCCGGATCGCGGTCTCCTGCGACCGCGCTTCGCTGGCCGCGGGGAGCCAGGTCGCCGGGGTAAATCCCCTCGACGCCACCACCCGGCGGAGCCGAGTCCAGGTCATCGTCGCCATCCTAGGCGGCCTGGGATGCGGCAAGTCGGCCGACCAGATCCAGAATCCGGTCGAGAGCCTTCTCCAGATCCTGATCGGACACGGCGTAACTCATCCGTACCCAGCGATCGTCCCCGAACGCCGCTCCCGGTACCATCGCGACTCCCGCGGCCATGGCCTGGTCGCAGAAGCTGGTCCCGTTGAGTCCCTTGGTGATGCCGTCCACCCGGAAGAAGAAGTAGAAGGCACCGTGCGGCTCCACGAATTCGACGCCGGGCGCCGAGCTGCGGAACCTCGCGACCACCCGATCCCGCCGGTTGCGGAAGGCGGCCACCATCCGCTGGACGTCCTGCTCGACCCGCTCATCGCTGAACGCTGCCGCTGCCGCCCACTGCGCTGGCTGGTTGGCACCGGTCGTCGTGTGGGACTGGACCGCCGCCATTGCCTTGGCCAGATGCATCGGGGCCAGCGCAGCTCCGATCCGCCAACCGGTCATCGCGTAGGCCTTGCTGGCCCCGTAGATAACTACGACGCGCTCGAGATACTCGTCGGGAAGATCGAGGAACGAAGCCGCTGGGCCGCTCCCGT
>DATIOP010000370.1:0-5128 GCA_035472975.1 Gemmatimonadales bacterium | reverse complement strand
TGGCACTGGACTAGCCAATTGTTATGGCCGGAACCCACAAGGGTTCCAAAACAATTGACTCGCCCGATAATAGCACACCCGGAGTGATCCGGGGCCGCAAAACTAGAGGTCTCATGCGCGAGTGGCGCAAGAGATAGCTCGGTGCCGAAGGCGGGTGCAGCGCGAAAGCGCGAGCGTCCCGCGGAAGTAGCAGGCGGCGAACGATCGCGCTTCTGTGTATTCGGGCGTGGGAGGACACGATGTTCACCACGCAAACGACGTCCCTGGAGTTGGCAGCACCCGAGCATCTCGGTCTGGAGTCCCGCACCGAGTTCCGCCAGGCGGCGGTGACCCTGCTTGAGCAGCTGCCCGAGCGTAGCGGTCGCCTGATCATTGACCTGAGCAATACCCGGCAGGTGGATTCGGCGGGCCTGGGAGCGCTCATGCTGGTGCAGCGCCGGGCTTCGGAGCGGCGCCAGGTGGTAGTGCTCAGGAATGCGAACGACGAGCTTCGGTTCCTGCTGGTACTCACCAAACTGGATGACTTGTTCCAGCTGGAGGCCGCGGTCTAAGGGCTATATTGGGGGGGATGGCTCACCCCCCCGTGCGCCGGCGGGTTCTCTTTGTCGAGGACGAGCCGGCTATTCGCCTGAGCTACGAGCGGTACTTTGCCGCCCGGTACGCCGCTTCGTTCGCGGCAACCGGTGCCGAAGCGATTCGGTTGGCCCAGGAGCAGCCGCCTGACGTTGCCGTCCTCGACATGCGGCTTCCCGACACCGACGGCATCGAGCTCATCCGCCGTCTTCGGGAAATCCAGCCGGCCCTCCCCGTCATTATCACTTCCGCCTACGTCAGCCTCAAACCCCAGCTCAAAGTGCTGGACCTGCCGCACAGCGGATATCTGGTAAAGCCCTTCGATCTATCCGAGCTAGGCGACCGGATCGATGCTCTCCGCTGACCGGCCGGCGCTTGAGGCGGTCGGTCTGGAGCGCGGCTACGGGCCCGTACGTGCCGTTTGCGGTGTCGACCTCACGCTCGGCGCCGGCGAGGTGCTCGTCGTGCTGGGTCCCAACGGGGCGGGGAAGACAACGTTGCTCCGTTTGCTGGCCGGACTCATCAAGCCGAGCGCCGGTGAGGTGCGGATCGCCGGCCAAAGGCTTCGCGCGAGCGAGCCCGAGAGCCGCCGTCCCATCGGGTTTCTCTCCCACCACTCGCTGCTTTACGACGACCTCACGATTCTCGAGAATCTCACTTTTGCCGCGCGGCTGTATGGCCTGGCCCAACCGGAGCACAAGGCCCGCGAGGCGCTCGCGGGATTCGGTCTGGCTGAGCGACTCCGGTCTCTGCCCAGGGACCTGAGCCGCGGGTTGGAGCAGCGGGTGGCTATAGCGCGAACGCTGATCCATGATCCTGCCGTGCTGCTGCTGGACGAGCCCTTCACCGGACTCGACACCGGCTCAGCGCAGCTGCTTCGTACCCTTCTGCGTGAGCGGTGTCTCGGCGGTCGCGCTGTCGTTCTCGTCACCCATCATCCGGACGAAGCTTGGGATCTGGCTACTCGAGTGGGCGTCCTTCGCGCTGGCCGGTGGGCCCTGCAGGAACCCCGAGGCGCGTCGCTCGAACAGTTCGTGTCCCGGTACCAGGAGCTCGCACGTGGTTGAGAGCCTGCAGCTTGCGCTGGCGATTGCCGCCAAGGATCTCCGTGCCGAATTGCGGAGCCGCACCAGTTTCCTCTCGGCGGCGATGTTCGCGGCTCTGCTGCTCGTCGTCTTCAACTTCGCGCGCGACCCGACCGCGGTGGCTACGATCGATCTCGCGCCGGGAATCCTCTGGGTGACGGTGGCATTTGCCGCGGTAGTGGCGATGAACCGCGGGTTTGCCGTCGAGCGGGAGAATCACGCCTTTGACGGCTTGCTGCTGGCCCCGGTCTCCCGTGAAGTGCTCTTTCTGGGGAAGTATCTGGCGAACCTGACCTTCGTGCTCCTGGTCGAGGTCATCGCGCTGCCTTTGTTCGTGCTTTTCTTCAATGTCGATCTGAGTCAGGCGTTGCCGGGACTGCTTGTCACCCTTCTCCTGGCCACGGCAGGACTGGTTTCGGTGGGAACTCTCTTCAGCGCCATCGTAGTGCGGACCCGCTTCGCCGAGCTGATGCTGCCGGTTCTGCTCCTGCCGTTCATGGTGCCGCCTCTGGTCTTTGCGGTACAGATTACGATGCGGCTTCTGACTGGCCGTGCGTTGAGCGAGGTGGCGGGAGGGCTTAGGTTGCTGGTACTCTACGATGTGGCATTTATCACGGTCTCACTGCTTCTATTCTCCGCCGTAGTAGACGAATGAACGCCGATCCCATCCGGGCTCAAATCCTGATCCGACGCGGCTGGCGCATCACGTTGGCAGCCCTCCTGGCGCTGGCCGTCGTGGTGGTCCTCGCCCAGCGGTTTACCCCGACCGAGGTCAGGCAGGGACTGGCTCAGAAAATTTTCTACATCCATGCGCCATCGGCGTGGTGTGCGTTCCTGGCGGTTGGCCTGACCGGTCTCGCCAGCATCCTCTATCTCTGGCTGGGCGACCAGCACTTCGACCGCTTCGCCGCGACGTCCGCCGAAGTCGGAACGGTGTTCTGTGCCGTGGTGCTTACTACGGGTCCCATCTGGGGAAAGCCGATCTGGGGCACTTGGTGGACCTGGGACGCGCGGCTGTCGCTGACTCTCTTTCTGTTCTTCCTCTTGCTCGGATATCAGGTCCTCCGATCCGCCATCCGCGTGCCCACCGAGCGGGCGCGACTCTCGGCCGTGGTGGGCATCATGGCCATGGTACTGGTGCCCTTCATTCACCTGAGCGTGTATCTGTTTCGGGGGCTGCACCCGACCCCCATCGTGCTCAAGCCGAGTGCTCCCTCGCTCGACCCGGAGATGCTGCGGACGCTCTTGATCTCCTTCGCCGCATTCACGCTTCTCTATGTCGGATTGGTGACGCTGGCTTACGGAATCAGGCTGGCCCGGGAGGCCGAGGAACGGGGCCATGCCTGAGACCCCAAGCAACGGCGGATACATGGTCGCCGCCTACGTCGTGGCCAGCGTGATTTATTTGGGGTACGTGCTGGTGTTGTGGGGGAGGGCGAGACGGGCGAACAGGGAAGAGAATTGAAGATTGCAGATTTCAGATTGCAGATTGAAAGCAACTGTCCATCCAAATCTTCAATCTTCAATGTGCAATCTTCAATTCTCGCCACTACTACTTCCTCTTCTAGTCCTTCCTCAGCAGCACCCTCTCCCAGATCTGCGCCGCGACAAGCCCGCCGAGTATAGGACCGATCCACCAGACAGGTTGGGCGTACCAGGTACCCGAGATTAGTGCGGGCCCAAACGCGCGAGCCGGGTTCATGACTGCACCGGTCAAGGCACCGCCTGCGATGATGTCAAACAGCAGAACCATGCCGACGCCGAACCCGCCCACCTTGGGAGCGTCGGGCGATACCACGGTGCCGAAGACCGCTGACACGAGGAAGAAGGTCAAGACGGCTTCAATCCCGATCGCGGTGCCCCAGGTCATGGTATTGCCCAGGCTCGGAGTGCCAAGGGTGATCGGATGAGTGAAGTTGTGGCCGTAGAGGAGCTTGACCAGCAGGGCACCCAGGGCGGCACCGCCCAACTGTGCGACTATATAAAGGAGAGCGGATTTGGCGTCGATGCGGCGGACGCTGAGCAGGCTGAGCGTTACGGCCGGATTCAGGTGGCCACCCGAGATGTTCATCGTGGCCGTGATCATGACCGACAATGCGACCGCGTGGGCGAATGCAACGCCGAGGACTCCACCATCTCCGCCGATGATTCCAGCAGCGGTTACCGAGGCGCATCCGATGAATACGAAACTGAAGGTGCCGAGGGCTTCTGCCGCTAACCGCCGGGTGAGTGACGCCATAGCTCCGGGAGGAAGGAGTGAAAGGCCGCCTGAGGGACGGTGAACTGTAAACGGTGGTCCCCCGGCGCTCTAGGGGTCGTTTCGGCGGAGAACCAGGCTGGCGTTAATCCCTCCAAAACCGAACGAGTTGGTGAGGATGAATTCCGGGTCGGCCTCGCGGCCTTCGCCGGAGATATAGTCCAGATCACAAGCCGGGTCGGGATCGGCGAGGTTGACTGTCGGCGGAAGCCACCGGTGGCTGCTCGCCAAGGCACAAATGACAGTTTCGAACGCTCCGCTCGCGCCGAGCGCATGGCCATAGTAGCCCTTGGTCCCACTCAGCAAGAGACTCTTGCTGGCTTCTCCGAATACCTGCTTGATTGCCGAGGTCTCCGTCGGGTCATTGAGCGGAGTCGAGGATCCATGTGCATTGAGGTACCCCACCTCGCCGGGAGTCAGTCGCGCTTCCGCTAGCGCGAGGGACATGGCGCGTGCCGCCTGGCGGGCATCGGGACGCGGCTGAGTCATATGGAACGCGTCATTGGTGAGCCCGTAGCCACATACCTCGGCGTAGATCCTGGCGCCTCTGCTGAGCGCGCGATTCCGCTCCTCGAGAACTACAACCGCGGAGCCTTCCCCCATCACGAACCCATCGCGATGCCGGTCGAAAGGACGGCTGGCAGTCGCAGGATCATCATTCCGGGTAGACATCGCCCGGATGATGGCAAAGGCTGCAAAGCAGAGCGGTGCCAGCGGAGCTTCCGCGCCGCCTGCTACCATAACGTCCGCATCACCCCGTAGGATGGCGCGGAAGCCATCGCCCACCGCGATGGTGCCTGAAGCACAACTCATCCCGTTGGTCGAATTGGGTCCGCAAAGGCCGAACTCGATCGCGATATTGCAACTCGCCGCGCCGGCGTAGACCTGCAGCGCGAGCGTTGGCTCCACCGCCCGCACTCCGCCTTCGACGAAGTGGCGGTGCTCGGCTTCGGCCCGAGCGATGCCGCCCAGCGCCGTCCCCATCATCGCGCCAATCTGGTCCCGATCCTCTTTCGCGAGGTCAATGCCGGCGTCCTTGAGCGCCATCCGGGTCGCGGCCACGCTGAACATTGAGTAGCGATCGAGCCGCCGGGCCCGGCGCTCCTCGATGTGATCGGCGGGATGGAAGTCGTCGACTTGAGCGGCGATTCTCGACTTGAATGGTGTTGCATCGAAGCGGGTGATTTCACGCACCGCCGAGCGGCGGCTCTTC
>DATIOP010000369.1:0-3887 GCA_035472975.1 Gemmatimonadales bacterium | reverse complement strand
CGACCAGGTCGTGGCGGTTCCACACCGCCTTGATCGCTTCCACATCGGCGACCGCCTGCTGGATGACGTGCTCCGGGAGAACACCGCCGCCTGCCGGCGTCGGTCCGGGTCCAGCTGTACCGACGCGATCACCGAATCGAGAGTCCCGCCGAGCTGGGTGCGCACCTCCTGGTCCCAGCGGTCGAGCAGTTCGTCGCGGCCTGGACTCTGCTCGGGTTTGCGCGCCCGCGCCTTCAGGGTCACGTGCTCGGCCATGAGCCGGAGCACGTAGGCACTCGGCGCGTACCCATGCCGCTGCCCGTGCGACGCCGCGAGTTCCGCCGTCCCCGCGCTGATCGCCCGGCGCCGGCTGGAGAACAGGTCACGTACCGCCTCGTCGATGCCCACGATCTCCCGGGCGATGCCGTCCGGCTGCATCCGAAACTCAGGACCGAGCCGGCGGCTCAGGTCCTCCTCCGCAGTTCGCTCCGCGATCGCTCCCGCGGCCGGACGTGCCGACGCGATCGCCTGGGAGTCCAGGCTGCGCCAGACGCCATCGGGACAGCGCACCCGGTTGACCACCGCAGCGTGCACGTGCAGCTGCGGATCGCCGTCACGGCTGGTGTGGTGTCGCCAGATCGACACTACCCAGTCGTGGGCGTCGACCCACCGGCCCGTCGTGCGGCCCGCGACCGGTGAGCGGTGGTAGCCGGCACGGGAGTAGCCCGCCTCGTCCATAAGGTACTCGAGCCCGGCGTGGACGCCGACCATCCACGAGTCCCACACCGCCTGCGCTTCCTCATGGCGCCCGGCGTGCTCGAGCGCGGCGTGGAGGACCGACCAGCTCTTGGGCGGCCTGCGTGCTTGCCGAAGGCATGAGCCTGCTCTCCGGGCACCGCTACGACCGGAACGAAGGGGCCAAGGTGGTGCCCTTAGGGTTAGAACGTGAGAAGTTTCATGTGACGGTTGAGGGTTACCGTGGGCGGGGTCCGGGACCCGGCGCGAGGCGTCGGGTCATCAGCCTGCCCCGGTCGCGGGTCCACAGCGTGGTCCACCGCCTGCCCACGGGCCGCGCGCGGACAGGTGCAGCACCCGGCGGCTCGATCGATGACCTTTGCACTCTCACCCGCTCGGCCTGCTTACTCATCGAAGCACGGCGTACGCACTCGAATCGATCTGACATCTTGGCGTCCGTGTGCGATTCACCTTCGCTTCGTCCGATCCGGGCTTGGCGGCAAGGGTCGCTGTTGCAGTCGAATCCGACGCGCAATCTTGAGCTTCCCGTCCCAGCCTGTTCCACTGGAAACGGCCGTCACCAAGGCTGCAGTCGATGTGCGGCTCGGTGAGGCTGATCGACGGATCCCGCGCCACGTGCGTGGTTGACAAGCATGCCGTCAGCCAGGATTCTTCTCATTCGGCTTCCGGCTGCGTCGCGGTTCTTCCCCGTCAGTAGAACGAACAGGCCGCCGGCCAACTCCAGGATGCCGTCAAGCCTCTTGAGGATCATCCCAACCTCAAAGGTCCGGTCTATCCAGTCTTTCTGCGGCTACGGGGCCGCCCCTCCGGCCTCAAGGGTCGTTGACGCGATCGCTGCGCGACGGCCCACGGCCGCCCCTGACCCCGGAGCCTCTACGGCCCCTGGCAGGCAGCACCGCGGGGCAGGCCAGGGCCTGCCCCGCCAGGCGCGCGGCACGACGTGGGCTACGCAAGATCACACCAATCGGAGTCTCCACAGTTTCAGGGGATTGCCACGCCTGCTACGGTCAGCGCCATCCCGAACCCTCGAGTGGCACTCTTCACGCCCACAAGTGCAGCGCAAGCGAGCCGGCCGTTCCATGCTGACTAGAGAAGAGGGGGATTCTTTCAGTGGAATCTGAGGAGGAGAGGATTTGAACTGGCATCTAGATGTGAGTTCTATCGAGGAGAGAGAAAAGATACTCAAGGATACAGCAACCCTCGGACCGTGGTACCAGTCCTTCAACCTCGCGGATTGGCTTAGGATCGAGGCGGTTCACGACGGTGACTCCGTCTTGGACTGCCTGGACCTGCTCGGATTCCCGCGCGACTTCTCTGGCAAGACTGTTCTAGACGTCGGTTGCAACGCCGGATATTACAGCTTCGTCGCCAAGAGCAGGGGTGCCGAACGCGTCGTGGCCGTAGAACTAGACCGTCATTTCGTGCGGCAAGCGCAGTACATGTCGACTCTGCTTGGGCTGGAAGTGCAGTTTTTGCGTGACGATGTTCACAATGTCGACACCCGGCTCGGCATCTTTGACGTAATCATTTGCAGCGGACTGATGTATCACATACCGGATCCCACGAACGTTCTCGCGCGACTGTCTGACGTGTGCGCTGACACCATCCTAATTGAGAGTGAGTTTCTCCTCGATCCGGCCCTCACCTCTATGGCCAGGTTCATCGAGGGGACCTACAGGGATGACCCGACCAACTGGTGGATCTACGGTCCCCAGTGCCTCGAGGGCATGGTGACGGCGGCAGGATTTCAGAACGCACAATTCAAGGGCTTCTACTTCGAACCATACGGGGAAGAGACCGCAGAAGGAATCCCCAGAGGCGGAAGAGGCTTCCTGATCGGCAAGAAGCATGGATAGTAGTCCGCCCAATCGCGTTTTCCTGTTTGAGTCCCAGCAGGTGTCGGGTTTGTCGGCTCCCGCGAAGAAGGGATTATGAAAGTCTATCTGGCTAACGTCGAGTCCTGGACTTTCCCCAATCAGGGAAGTGAGAGGCTGTGTCAGAAAGGCTTTGAAGTTGGCGGCAACTGGATGGACCCCCCCTTCCAGCGACAATTAGAGGATTTCTCCGCCGACGTTGTGGTATATGCGCCTCACCGTCGGGTAGACGCAGTTGTGCTACGCAAGGAGGACATCCTGCGGGTTCCGACGCTTCTTTGGGCCCTCTATCCGGACTACCTTACTGGCTGGGACCGGGACCAGAACGTGCATATGGGAGGATTCCTCGAGTCCGTGGCAGATACCATGCCCTACTTCCGGCGACACCTCGTGAACAGCTTCTTCACAAAACGCCTTCTGGAGGAGCGCATCGAAGGTTTTCAGTTTGAGGTCTGTTTCCTCGGCCTCGACCTGGAGGCTATAGACCGCTGCCGACACGAGAAGCGCACTGAACGCCCCAGCCTGACGGTGCTGTGGCAGCACCGCTGGCGCACCGACAAGAACCTCCGGGGTGCGCTGGACATCATCGAGACCCTGGCGGCGAAGCATAGAGACGTGACGTTCCTTGTCGGCCGGAACGAGGACTGGGATGAGCCCTTCTGGGCCCCCCGGAGCCTCAAAGACTACTTCGCCCGGGCCCTGCCGAGGCTCACCCGCTTGGGCAACGTTCAGTTCCTATCTCGTTTCGCCAGACAGGTCGACTACTGGCGCTTGCTGTCTGATGTGGATATTGCCTTTTCGTGCTCGTACCATGAGACCTTCGGTATCGCCATGCTGGAGGCAGCCTACGCTGGCGCCGCCTGCGTGGTCCCCAACACGGTAGCCTATCCCGAGATTCACAGCGGAGCCATGGTGATGGACCATTTTCAGATCGCCTTGGGGCTGGGCAGGTTGATAGAGCAACCGCGGTTTCGAGCGGAGGTGGCGCATTGCTGCCGTCAGAACGCGGCAAAATACGATGTGAACGGAACGGCTGAGAAGCTTGCCGAGCTGATCGAGCAAGTCAGACGGAGCGAATAGCCTGAAGATGACAGGCTCCGGCGGCTACCGCCGTGTGTTGGCCGCCACGATGGATGAGGATTTGTGCGTCAACTTGGGCGCGGTTGTCCGGTGATGCGGAAGGCCCCGTCCCGGTGTGGGGGCACCCTTGCTGAGCCGACGGATTCGCTCGTACGTGATTGTTGCCGCCCCCTCTGAGTCAATTTAGCGCTTGTCCCA